>JBCBGD010000139.1:0-6798 GCA_038527085.1 Pseudomonadota bacterium
GAGACGGTTTCGAGGACAACACCGCTGCTCATGCCAGGATCCGTTTCATCAGGAAGAAGGCGATCATCAGCGCGACCACCCCGCCCACCACCGATGCGATGGCATAGGCCGCGCCCCTGGCCGACTGGCCTGAATTGATCATATGGACGATCTCCAACGAAAACGCCGAAAACGTCGTGAAGCCGCCCAATACTCCGACGGCCAGAAACAGAAACAAGGTGTTGGTCAACTCGTTCTGTTCGCGGGCTGTCAGCCAGGCCATGAGCAGCCCAATCAGCGCGCTGCCGAGGATGTTCACAGCGAAGGTGGCATAGAGCCCCGGCGCCTGGGCGACGCGCGCGGCGACCTGGCCTGCGCCATAGCGGGCGCTGGCCCCCAATGCGCCGCCAAGGGCCACGAGAAGAAATCCGTTCATTGGCCGCCTTCTAGCCGGAAGCGACCCATTCGGAAACCGCCGTTTCCAACCCTTGGTGTGTGGCGAGGGCGGCGAAGTCGCCAGGCACAGGTGCGCCGAGCGTGATGGGATCGCCCGTGCGGGGATGTGGGAGTGTGATGCGGGCGGCATGGAGCGCGAGACGAGACGCCGGTGCACCGCCATAGATCGGGTCGCCGAGGATGGGGCAGCCATGGTGGGAAAGATGCACACGAAGCTGGTGCATGCGGCCCGTGGTGGGGCGCAACTCTATGAGGCCGACATCGCCTGCGCGCCCGAGGAGCGTCCAGCGAGTGTGGGCAGGTTTGCCGTCGGGGTGGCCCGCAACGATGGTTGTGCGCCCGTCTGTTGCGAGGCGAGCGATGGGCTCATTGAAGGCGCCTGAACGGCGGGTGGGCAAATGTCCGCTGACGAGGGCGAGGTAGGTCTTCGTGGCCTCGCGCGATGACAGGCTTTGAGATAGCGCCGCAGCGTCGGGCTGGGTTTTTCCAGCCAGGATGATGCCGCTGGTGCCTACATCAAGGCGATGGACGAGGCGGGGGCGCTTTCCGTTCGAGCGCGCAAACGCCCAGAGAAGGTGATCAAGATTGCGCGCTCGGTTGCCCCGCACCTGGCTCGGCAGGCCTGAGGGCTTGTTGAAGGCGAGGATAGCGTCGTCTTCAAGGGCCACCAGGCCTCTGACATAGTCACGCTCGTGCTGCGAGAGCGATGGGATGGGGCGGTTGCGGGTCATGCGAAGGCTTCGAGCAGCCGGGCCAGCGTGCGGCGCGATCCGGTCGTCTCGACGCCCTTGTCTCTGTAGTAGGCGAGGAAGATCGCAGCGGTAGACAGCGCCCAGCCTGCCCCGCGCATCCATTCGGCCTGTGTCGGGGAAAGCGCGCTCCGGAACGCGTCTCTTGCGGGCGCCTCAAACAGTGTCCAGGCCGCAGCGAGATCGCACGCGCCATCGCCGACCCCGGCCAGGCCCCAGTCGATGACCGCGCTGAGCTGACCGTCCCCCAGGAGCACATTGCCGCCATGGAGGTCGCCGTGCAGCCAGACCGGCGTGTGGGTGTCATCGGCAGCCAGGCAGTCGCGCCACAGCCGCGCGAGGCGTGCGTGATCGTACGTGTCAGCGAGGGCGTGGAGCGCGGCTTCGGTCGGTTCTGCCCGCTCTGCCAGCGGGACGCCGCGAAAGTGATTTTTCGGCCCGCTGGCGAAGTGTGGCTCAGCCGGAAGCGATCGCAGGACCTTGAGGAACCGCGCGAGCCGCTCCGCATCCTCCGCGACAAGCGAACATCCCGTGCCTGCCTCACCTTCGAGCCACCCCAGTAGGGTCCATTGCCACGGATATCCGTGTCCAGGCTCGCCCAAAGCCAATGGCTCGGGGACCGCCATTGCGCTGTCGGCTACAGAAATGCGCTGGAGAACCGCATACTCCCGGGGCGCGCTGTTGGCGGCCCATTCGACGCGTGGAAACCGTGCACAAAGATCCTCACCCACTCTGAACAGGGTGTTGTCGGTGCCTGAGGAGACCACGGGTGTCATGAGCAGGTTCGCCAAGTCTGGCCTGAGCCCGGCGACCAGTGCCCGCGCTTGTTCCGGACTGACAGTGATCGTCTCAGTCATCGTCGCCCTTGGAGGCTTTCGCGGCTCTCAGCTTCGCCCAGTGCTCCAAACGCGCCTTGATCGGACCTTCGCGGCCTTCGCCCTTCGGATCGTAGAAAGTCTCTCGCGCCATACCGTCGGGAAAATAGTCCTGACCGGAGAACCCGTCCTCGGCATTGTGGTCATAGTCGTAGCCCGCGCCGTAGCCCTCCGACTTCATGAAGTCGGTCGGAGCGTTCAGGATGTGTTTGGGCGGCATCAGCGAGCCTGTATCGCGCGCCGCACGACGGGCGGCCTTATAGGCGACGTAGGCCGCATTCGATTTGGGCGCGGTGGCGAGGTGGATCACGGCCTGGGCCAGTGCCAACTCGCCCTCGGGGCTGCCAAGACGTTCATAGGTGCGCGCAGCCTCATTCGCGATCATCAGGGATGTGGGATCGGCGAGGCCTATGTCTTCGCTCGCCATACGCACCAGCCTGCGCGCCAGGAATCGCGGGTCTTCCCCGCCCTCCAGCATCCGTGCGAACCAGTAGAGAGAGGCGTCAGGATCAGAGCCACGCACGGCCTTATGCAGCGCCGAGATGAGGTTGTAGTGCTCCTCGCGGTCCTTGTCGTAGGCCGGTGCCCGCTTCTGGATCAGGGTCGACAAATCGTCAGGCTCAAGCGGCTTATCGCCTGCGGTCAGCAAAGAGAGCTGCTCGACCAGATTGAGTAAGTAACGCCCATCGCCATCGGCCATGGCAATCAGCGACTGTCGCGCCCGATCGCTCAGTGGAAGCGGCGCGCCGAGATGGGCCTCAGCCCGCGCCAAAAGGCTTTCCAGCGCGTCCCCATCCAGCCGCTTCAGCGTGAAGACCGCACAGCGGGACAATAGCGCGCCATTGATCTCAAAGCTCGGATTTTCCGTCGTGGCGCCCACCAGCGTGACGACGCCTGACTCCACAAACGGCAGAAAGCTATCCTGTTGCGCACGATTGAAGCGGTGGATTTCGTCAACGAACAGGAGTGTGCCCTGCCCCGTCTGCCGGCGCGCTTCGGCCGCATCGAAGGCCGCGCGCAGGTCCTTCACGCCAGAAAAGACCGCGCTGAGGGCAACGAACTCCATATCCGTTTCGAGGGCCAGTAGCCGCGCAATGGTCGTCTTCCCGACGCCTGGCGGGCCCCAGAAGATCAGAGATGTCAGACCGCCGCTTGCCAGCATGCGCGTCAGCGTGCCGTCGGGCCCCAGCAGATGCTCCTGTCCCACCACTTCGGAGAGGGAGGCCGGGCGCAGCTGGTCAGCCAATGGGCGCGGGGCCGCAGCTGACAGGCCCGATGCGGTGAAGAGATCATCTGACATGGCGGTTACCTACTCCAATTGTACCGACCCGAAAACGATTGACTCGATAAGCCCTTGGCACGAACATTACAGGAACAGGGAGGCATCGCCATGGCGGAGATCACATTCTACACCAACCCAATGTCGCGCGGTCAGATCGCGCGCTGGATGCTCGAAGAGGTCGGCGCGAACTATGACACCGTCTACCTCTCCTATGGCGACACGATGAAGGCGCCCGAGTATCTGGCGATCAATCCGATGGGCAAGGTTCCGGCGATCACCCATGGTGATCAGGTGGTGACGGAATGTGCTGCGATCTGCGCCTATCTGGCCGAGGCTTTTCCTGACGCCGGACTGGCGCCCAAGCCGGAAGAGCGCGCCTCCTACTATCGTTGGATGTTCTTTGCGGCGGGACCGTTGGAACAGGCCGTCACGAACAAGGCCTCTGGACTTGAGTTCTCACCCGAGAATGAGGCCATGGCGGGCTATGGCAATTTCGATCTTGCTCGAAACACGCTGATCAAGGCGGTCTCGAGCACGCCCTTTGTTGCGGGTGACAGGTTTACGGCAGCCGACGTTTATCTCGGGTCACAGGTCGGATGGGGTCTCCAGTTTGGCTCCATTCCGCCAAGCCCCGAACTCGAAGCCTACCGCAACAGGGTCTATGCGCGCCCGGCCTATGCGAAGGCAAAGGCGATCGATGAGGCGGCCATGGCCGAGCATGGCCCGACCATGCCGGGCAATTGATGGCTCTATAGCCTCACTGTACCGCGCACGCGGCGCCCGTTGCGCTCAACCTCGATGGCCCATTGGGCGCGGGGTTGTGCGAGCTGTTCTTCGAGTTCGGCAAGGTCGCTGACGCTTTCACCGTTTACGCTCAGGATGACGTCGCCGGGGCGGACCACTCGGCGGGCATAGGCATTGCGCAAGATGCGCGTGACAAGGATGCCCTCATCGAACGGGTCGCGTCCAAGCTCTTCAGCAAGGCGCGGGCTCAGCTCAGCCACCTCGGCGCCGCTAAAGGGGTGTACGCCTTCCAGAAGCACGCGCTCGGCTTCGGTTGCGCCGGGAGGCGGCTTCAGCGTGGCGGAAACAGCGCGCTTGTCGCCGCCGCGAAAGACTTCCAGATCCGCGCGCTCACCGGGCGAGCGCAGCGCAGCGAGGAATTTCAGGCCGCGCTCATCAAACACTTCCCGCCCATCGATGCTGACTATGAGGTCGCCGCGGCGCAGGCCTGCAAGATCCGCCGGGCCGCCTTCATAGACTTCCGTGACGATCACACCGACGGGGCGGTCAAGCCCCTGGGTCTGGGCCATGTCGAAGGTCACCGACTCGCCCTTCAGGCCGAGCCAGGGCCGCACGATCATGCCCTCATTGATGGCCGCATCCACAACACGGCGCACCATCTCCGCAGGGATGGCGAAGCCGATGCCGTTCGAGCCACCCGAACGCGAAAAGATGGCCGTGTTCACGCCCACCAGTTCGCCCTTTGTGTTGATCAGCGCGCCGCCGGAGTTGCCAGGATTCACCGCCGCATCTGTCTGCAGGAAAAAGGCATAATCGCTGATGCCGACATCCGTACGCGCCGTGGCAGAAATGATTCCGCTTGTGACGGTCTGGCCCACGCCAAACGGGTTGCCGATGGCGAGGACGAGGTCGCCTACGGCCAAGTCGCGCGTGTCTGCGAAATCGAGCGTGGGAAGCGCTTCTCCTCCGGTGTCGATGCGCAGCACGGCAAGGTCTGTGCGTTCATCGGCCAGGACGAGCTCAGCGGTGTATTGGCGCCGGTCCGCGAGCACGACGGTGAGTTCCGTGGCGCCATCGATGACATGGTTGTTGGTTACGACCACGCCGTCTTCGCCAACAATTACGCCAGAGCCGAGGGAGCTGGAAACGCGCTCCTCCGGAATGCCGTAGAACTGGCGGAAGAAGGCCTCGCGGGCCGAGCGCGCAGGGTTCGACACCACCGTCTTGGTGTAGATATTCACCACGGCAGGCGAGGAGTCGCGCACGAGCGGAGCGAAGGTCAGTGTGATCTCGCCCTGGCTGACCGGCACGCGCTCGCTGAGCTGGGCGGCGGCCTTCGTCGGCACGAAGGGCAACAGCGCAATCACGACCAGCAGCAGGACCGCCGCCAGCGCGCCGTAGAAAAACTTGGTGATGTGTCGGGTCATGGGGAGAGAAGTAGCCATGGATTCTGGCTATGGTGAGGCAGATCACGGCGGTCAATCGGCCCGATATGACATTTCAGTAATGCTGCAGGGCGCTGCAGTGTTTATTTCGGTTCTGGCGCTTGCGCTGGCGCGAACTCGGGCACGTCGCGGCTTGCCAGGGCGTCGAGATTGGCCTGGTGCGCCTTGCGGTCGATGCGGTAGAGCGTCAGCAGGCCGAGCATGATCATCCACAGCGTGAACAGCGTCGGCGCATAGAATGTGCCGAGCCGGAACAAGGCCGCATCGGGCACTTCGCTGGGCGGCACCCCGACCGGAAAGGCGATCAGGGCGAGAATGCTGGACGCCAGGAGGATGCCGAAGCCCTCAACCGCCTTGCGGGTAAAGCTGATGGCCGCGAAGAACACGCCCTCATTGCGCCGATTGGTCTTTAGCTGCGCGTCTTCCACCAGATCGGCAATCATCGATTGCATCAGGATCTGGACGCTGATGATCAGGGCCAGGTCGATGATGACGATGCCGAGGATGAGCGGGAACAGGATCGGATCGCCGTTCGCTGGCATCAGCCCGAACAGCCTCAATGTGACAGGCAGGGGCGCAATCGTGAAGGCGAGAAAGCCAAGGCCCAGCGCCGCCTTTCGCTTATCGAAGCGCTTGGAGACGCGCGGCGCGATGACAAATGCCAGGATCGATGAGATCGCCACAGAGGCGACGATGAGGCTCGTCTGGTCGGCGGAAAAACCCCAGAAATAGCCGTAGATGTAGAAGGTGAGCGCGCCGGACACGCCGCTCGCGGTGTTGGCAAACAAGGTCGCCAGGAACAGGGCTGCGAAGGAGCGGTTCGACAGGGTCTCGAACACCTCGCCTATCAGGCGCGTGATCGAGAATCTCTCCGGCACGGTGGCGCTCTTGTGTAGGTATGGAATCGCGCGATGGGTGCCGAGCGCCGAGACGAGGATGGCGACAAGGAGCACGCTGGAGGCCATCAGGCCATAGGCGCGGAAGCCATCAACATCGGTGAAGCCGCTGCCCGCGCCATCATCATCGAGAAGGAAGCCCAGCGTGATGACCGCCATGGTGACACCGCCGAGCCAGATGAACATGTTCCGCATCGACAGGAAGCGCGTGCGCTCATCGTAGTCGGAAGTCAGCTCGGCCACGAGCGCGGACGAGGGCACTTCGTAGATGGTAATAAGCGTGCGCACGGAAATCGCCACCGCGAGCAGGTACCAGAACATGGTCTCATTGCTGAGATCGGGCGGATTCCAGAGGAACCAGTAGGCCGCCGC
>JBCBGD010000140.1:0-6763 GCA_038527085.1 Pseudomonadota bacterium
CCAACGTGTCAGTGCCCGCGCCACCCGCAAGCGTGTCATTGCCATCGACGCCACGAAGGATATCAGACCCAGAACCACCACTCAGAAGATTGTTTTGACCATCGCCCTCAATGGCATCGTCAAACATCGACCCAAAGATGTTCTCGATGCTGACCAGCGTGTCGGTGTCGCCAAACCCGTCTACCGCGCGGCCAGCGAACAACTCAACATTAATTCCCGATGAGGCGCCGTGAGCCGCTTCTCCTGAATAGTCAGCCGTGTCCACGCCCTCGCCTCCATTGAGGGTGTCGTTACCCGCCCCGCCGACGAGGATGTCGTCGCCATTGTTTCCCCAGACAGTGTCATCACCGCCTCCCGCATCAATCTCGTCATCCCCAGTCGAAGCTGAGATGCTGTCATTGCCATCAAAACCAAAGACGAACGCTGCTTCGCTCGTGGATAGGTTCGCTCCTACTGAAGGGCCCACTATGAAAAGCTCTTCCTCAAGCCGAATATCGAGGCGTTCAAAATTCCTTTCGGGCGCCTGTTCCACGATTATGCTGGGCCCTTCGATAAGGTTCAGTTCTAGACTTCCTGTCCCGAACCGTGCGATTTGATCGTGGACACCGCCATTCGCAATCTGCGCGCCTTCCAGATCCAGTCTTAACCAAGCCTGATCGCCAAGCGTGAAAGTCTCTGAGCCACCAGTGACCTCAGACAAGACCAATCGCACCTTCGACTCGATTACGTGCCTATCAGCGCCCCCGGACGAAAGCACATTCACAAACTCTTCCTGAAGGACTGAGCGATGCCTGAACAGGAGTGCGTCGTCACCATCACCCGGGTCGACAGTGATCTGCTCGTAGACGGGGTAGTACCTCAGATTGGAGTGGGTTTGCTTTCCAAGCTCCAGCGTGTCGTTTCCGACGCCAAGATCTATCGTCGTGCCTGGCGCGTCCGCGTTGCCGCTGTAACTGCGGAGAGATACATCGTCGTCTCCAGCTCCAAGGTCAAAGAAGCTGTTCCTGAAACGTCCATCAACGGTGTCATCACCGTCTCCGCCGAAAACAGAACTCAGATGAAAGTATTCCCGCCAATCATGCGAAAAAAGATCGTCGCCTAGCCCGCCATCCAGCACCAGATACCGGGAGTTTCCGTAACCGACCTGGAGATGATCATTTCCTGTACCGCCAAGTGCGGTGTTGCGCTGACCGCTGATGGTGATGGTGTCATCGCCGCTGCCACCATCGGCTAAAGAATCTTCGAGCACGTAATTCGTATCGCCAAAATTGTTTGAGAAAGAATAGCCCGCCAGAGAGAGGGAGTCGTTACCCTCATCGCCGAAAATTCTGTGCCCGCTTCCGCCATCTCCATCGGCACTGCGCCCGCTGGTTGTGAAGATAATATCGTCCCCGTCACCGCCGCGGATGTAAACGTCATCCACCTGAACAAACGTGCCGAATGACGGCCCTATGACATCATCCCCGCCAGCTCCAAACACGGTGAATTCGCTGGGGTCATTGGAGAAAATACGATCGTCGGCGTCACCCCCTTCGAACAAAAGACTGGATCGATACGGCGCGTACACCTCGTCGCCAAATTCCGATCCCAGGATCCAGTGTCGCCCGCTGGCATCAGCACCCCAAATATCATTGTTCGAGTAGATGGGTTGTTTGAACACGCCATCCGATGAATAGGGATCTTCGGGATATGTGATCTGTTCCGAAGTTACGTCCGCAAACGCGCTTTGCGCTTCCAATAGGTTGAAGTCTGCGTCACTAAGTTCAGCGAACAAGAGTGCGATTTCCAGTTGGACCTCTGCTTCCGAGAGCGCGACGTCCTCACGTATTGCTGGCAACACCGTGGAGAATATCGGCAGCAAGGACACAGCTGCTTCAGGCTCAAGAGATCTGATGTTTGTAAGTATGTCTTCGATGGTCAGACTGACGGCTACACGATCTTCTGAATAGTCGTATACGGCGCCGGTGAAAATCTCCTCCAACGGGCCCTGCAGCAAAATGCGAGTGGAGAATAAATCGAGCGCCGTGACCCAAGCCTGTTCCAGTAGAAGCGCGGCGGTCGCATCGGGGTTGGCGCTTCCTGATGCATCGACAAAGTTCCGACCGAGAACAAATTCCAGAAACACAAGTTTCCGTGCATCGAAGGCTGTTCCGCGACTTTGGGCGTCCAAACCTGTAACATCAGCCCACTCGAACAGGAAGTCCGGAATCTGTGCGAGAACAGACGGGATGTTGTCGAGGTTTGCATCAGTGAAAGCAGTGAGTTGCGCGGCAAACGCGGCATTGTTTTCTGCAGTCCTTGACCAGGAGGCGAGCTGCCCATACCCGCGGCTATCCATGTCTGTTACAAACGTGTCCGACGGGCCCGATTGCTCGGAAATCAGCTCGTTCGGTGTCAAATCACTGAACGCAAAGAACACTTCTGCAATTCTGCCATAATCGGCTTGACCAGCCCGACTGTAGGGCGCGTCTTCAAATACCAAATTTCCCGCTTGCCAGGTACCGACTGGCGAAACATCAAGTGTAATTTGCGTGATGCCCGCTTCAACCAGTGAGGTAAGTTCACCCTGATCGTTTATGCCATCGCTGTCCAAATCCTGCCAGATTAAAAGTTCACTGAACCGGGAATCACGATGGTCAATAACCGAAACTGGATCAAATGGGTCGGAAAAATCATCCAGCATGGCCAGTTCGGCAAATCCCAGCTGTCCCGGCTGGCCGAACATCTCGGTCACGTCATCGATCAGCCCGTTGCCGTTCTCATCGAGCACCAGAAACGCGTCTGAAGGTGCCACCCAGCCCATCAATTCGAGGTCGCCATCGGCATCGACGTCGAAAAGGACACGGGCTTCATCCCGTGAGATCAGATCAAGCCCGTTGCCTTCCAGGTCAATGACGAGGGGGTCGACGATAGGAGCCGTAGATTGGTCGAACGTATCGGCGATGTCATTGAAAGCGGGGTCTTCCCCAAGGGGTGACCCAATCCCGTTACCACTCCCCGGGCCTCCCGTACCACCAGAACCATTGCCGCCATCATTTCCGTCACCAGAGCCGTCTCCGCCGCCATTCCCATCATCGTCAGGCGGTGTGTCGTCTTCATCGTCGTTTTCGGGTGGCAACGTGATACCAAAATCGCCGTCGGCCCATCGATCGATAAATACCCGATTGCCGTTCCGGTCCGTGATCAGAAGTGACAGGCTTAAGGGGCGTAGTGTAAACCCCTGTAGCGTGATATTCCCATCATCGCTAAATGCAGCTTCTCCTTGCAACACTGTTCCGGAAATCTGAAGTCGGTTTCCCGCCCCGGAGTCGTCAATGTCGATCCGCCCGAAATCGCCAGACAAGCGATAGAGATCGCCCCCCTCACCGCCGTTGATTTGCGAAATGCCAGACGATCCAAAAATGTTGAATTCGTCATCGCCAGATCCTGATACAAGGACCTCGACACCATTGGCCGTGGCGTCTTGGGCGCCTGGACCATTGAAGACTTTGATTGTGCTTCCCGAGATGCTGAAATCGAGGTCTTCTGAGGAATACCAATAGCTAAGCGTGTCTCTTCCCGCACCACCGTTGAATACATCCTCGTCGAACCCACCCGCAAAGAAGTCGTTCCCACCGCCGCCATGATAAACGTCCAGGCCGGCACTCGACCAAAAGCGATCGCCTTCTGAGCCGCCATACATGACGTCGTCGCCATCACTGCCGTTGAATTCAGTTGTGACGCTTGAACGGCCGACCAGATAAGCTCCCGTCGACGCTCCTGTGGCGTCGACCTTCGTACCGGAGTCCGTGAATACAAGGGCGCGGTGATCGGAGTCTTGGTAGCGCCCCGCAATGACGGTTTCACCGCCTCTGGCAGTAGAATAGGCAGTTTCGTAAACACCACTGAATGTTAGAGTGTTTGTACCGTCAAGAAGATAGAGAAGAAGTTCCTCGTCTTCATCTGAGGTTGCAGTCGTTCGATGAAATGCAACGTCTCGATAGGATCGGTTCAAGCCACCGTACACGTTTGCAACCGTGACACCCATAGTGTCATAAACAGCCTCAAGAACATTCAGATCATAAAGGCGAACTGAATTTGGCGTGGAAATGCTGCCCAAAAAACTCTGATCGTAGTAGAGTAAATTGCCCTTATGCAGTTCTTCAAGCGTTCCGTCGCGGGCCAGATGGCCATCAATGAAGACTTGCGCCGATCGCAGATAAAGGTCACCAATAAAGTCGCCGCTAACTGCGACTCCACCCATTTTGACGCCCAACGAATTGATGAAGTGAATATCAAAAGGGTTTTCGTCGAGAAAGAAGTTGCCGACGGCCTCAGTAATTTCGCCGCCAATGAATTTTGACGTCGCATAGACTGTGTCCAAAACCAAACCGTGAAGAGAAAGCGCTTTTAACGGATTGCTCCCCAACCTCACCTGAATTGCGTCAGAAACCAGCCCAGCCAACTCATCAATGGTTGCAGCTACAATTGTGGCCTGCGCTCCCGAAGTAGAAATGTTATGATCAAATACGAACCCTCCGTCGTCCTTATAATCGATATCAAAACTAAAGATTGTGTTTGAAATCACTCCAACGCCGCCACCCTCAGCAAAAACTTCAGATGTGACCGATAACTTATTGTCTATGGCTTTACCTGTCGCGGAACCCGCAACTTCGGCGCCCACGTTGGCTATGTAGGACAGAAGAACATTTGTGAATGCTTCACGTTCGTCAGCAAACGAAAAATCATCTTCGGAATTGTAGTACTCGATAAATTTCTCTTCTTGCATCACGTCCCCACGATCTAGCCTGAAAATATTTTAGGGAACGGCAATCGCTCCAGGTGTCAACGGGAATCGCAACCGACTGAGAAAGCGTCACAGGTGAAGCCCTGGTCCAGTCCCAGGAAAATGGCGCGAAGGTGACAAGATTGGGCGGGAAACTGACTAAGATCACAGCACGTCTTGGAGAAAGACTTTTGGAATCGGCTGTTAAGCAAGCACAGCTCTACGCGAACCCCCACGGACCACAAGTTGATTTCCGGCCCAATTTGCCAACTGATTTGGGCAAATTCTGGAGGTCAGCGCCATGGGCGGCATGGGATCGGGCGGGCACAATTGGCGGTATCGCGGCACGGTCGAGGGCTGGCGCCGGATCGATGCGGCTTTGCTGCAGAAGCGCGGCGTGCTTTCGAATGGCTGGACCGGGACGATCACCTGGACCAGCGATGATGGCGACACCAATCTGATCAATGTCTTCGGCGGGCGGGACAGCATAAGGCTCTCCTATCGCCAGCGTATAAATGGTGGGTCCTGGCAAGATGTCAGTGAGCGTGTCGCGATCGACTGGTCGCCCCGACATTTCGGAAGCGGGCAGGCCTATTTTCTATGCCCGAGATGCGGATCGCGTCGGCGCTTCCTGGTCGGCGCAGGCGCGCGCTTTCTCTGCCGGACCTGCCATGGGCTTGTGCATGCCTCCTCTCGGGAAGGCCAAAGCGACCGGGTGTTTCGAAAGATGTGGAAGGTGAAGCGGAAGATCGGGGCGGAGCTGGCGCTTGGCGGGTTTCGCGGCCCGAAGCCCAAGGGCATGCATCGGGCGCCCCATGACCGGCTAATGGCCGACGTCGATGAGCTGGAGTCGGCGGCCATGGATGACAGCTATCGCATGCTGATGCGGATGCAGTCGCGCGGCGGGCGGCGAAGATGGTCGAGGCCGGATTTCTGGACATGACCCAATCCCCTACCCTCTCCAATGGTCCGCCCGCCCATCTGACCTGCGGATTGCTCGCCTGGGAAAGCGAGGCCGAGTTTGCCGCGCTCTGGCAGGCCTGGATGGAGAGCCATGACCCGGTCGGACCGGGAGAATCGGGCCTTGTCGAACAGCTCGCATGGCTGGACTGGCGGCGCAGGCGCTTGCGGATTGGCGAACGGGCGCTGCACATGGCCGCGCTGGGCCGGGCCACCAGCGGTGAGCGCAATGACCAACTGGAGCGCCGGGCACTGGCGCTCACCAATGGCACGCGCCCGGAGCTTTCCTCGACCGGGGCGCTGCGCTCAAGCGATGATGAGGATGACAGGAGCGCCGCCGAATGGGCCGAGATGCTGGCGGCCGCCGTGACAGCCGAAGAGCTTGTCGAAGAGCATGGCGATGCAGCCTATGCCGAAGCGCTGGCCGGCCTGCCCGACGAGACGCGCGAATGGTTTGAGGAGACTTGTGAGACCAGTGAGAGATTCAAGCCCGACAGTGAAGGCCTGAAGGGCTTCCTCATTATCGAAGTTCTGCCCTTCTTTCGTGCGCATCTGGCTGGCGCGAAGGGCGGCCCCACGGTGCGGCTCCAAGCCTTCGGCGAGAGTCTCGACCCGTTTCGGATGGAAAAGCTCTTGGCCCTCGACGAACGGCTGACACGCCAGTTCGAGAAGGCAATGAGCATGCTGATCAGGCTTCAAGAGATGCGACAGGTTGCGCTGACGCCAAAATGATCTGGCACGAGTGTGGAACGAATCTTCGTTCGCGAACGAAGCGATACCTCAATTACTACGACGAGTGCCTTCGAACATCTGGTGGGCGGTAACGGGCTCGAACCGCTGACCCTCTCGGTGTAAACGAGATGCTCTACCAACTGAGCTAACCGCCCTCAAGCGCGCCTGATAGCAAGACGGCCGCGCCTTGGAAAGCGCGGCCGCCGTGTTGATTGTGAGTTTTATCAGTTGGCGCGGATCACGTCCGTGCCACCTGTACCGGTCGTTCCGCGACCGGCGAGGTTCGCCTGGAGCTGGGCTTCGTCT
>JBCBGD010000141.1:0-6664 GCA_038527085.1 Pseudomonadota bacterium
CGAAGACTATTTGGCCGCCGGAAAAGGAAGATTGTTCCGGAAGATTTCGAGTTTCTTCTGTTTTTACACAGCCTCGGCCAATAACTGCCGATCATCGCTCGATAAGAAAGTGACCTCAGCAAGCAACCTGACACTCAACATGTCTAAATCTGCAAGTTGAGTGTCCCTGCGATTTTCAATCGTTTCAGGCAGAACCATCCGTGTTCAACAAGCAACGGATGGAAACGATGCAACGCCTTTTATCTATCAACGACGTCCTGAAAGCGGTGCCTTTTGGAAAGAGTAAGCTATACGATTTGATCAAGCTCGGATCGTTTCCTGCTCCGGTCAAGATCTCGCCCGGCCGGTCGGCCTGGCTCGAAAACGAGATCGATACCTGGATCTCTGAGAAGGTGAGTGCTCGCGACGAGGAAGAGGGGCGTGAGCAATGACCGTGGAATTTCTCCGTACTCACGAGGTCACGGGTGAGCCTATCGTTGATATTCGCCAGTGCTTGAGTTCTTTCCAGGAAGAACCGCCCGAAGCTGCGATCAACAACCCTCAATTTGGATGCCTGTGCCGCGAGCTTGGCTTCAACAGCCTGAAGCGGTTTTTGCGACTGGTCCATCCTGGCCAAGAAATCATTACTGGCATGCTGCCGGCTCACGGCGTCGTGGTGGCGAATGGGAAATCGGGCATTGGCAAAAGCTATGTCGTGATTGATCTGGCTCTCAATTTGGCGAGCGGCTCGCGGGATTTCCACGGTCTGCCCTTGAACCTCACCCGTCTGCGTGTCCTGCTTCTCGCCTTCGAGGGTGCGCATTCAATCCCAGATCGGCTTCGTGCATGGCTCATGGCCAATGGGTTGGAAGTTCCGGAAGAGAACTTCTTCATCCGTCACGCTTTGGGCGGACTGTCTGATACGAAGACCCGTGAAGAACTTTCCAAGGACATCATCGCTCTTGGTCCGGACATTGTGATCTTCGACACTCTCGGCGCGGCCACCGCCGGAATCGACGAGGACAAGGCGAAGGAAATGGGCCCGATTATCGAATGGTGCCGCGATCTAGCTGAAGGCATCGATGGACTTTGCCTCTTGGTCACACATCCGCCCAAGGGAAACATCAATACCGTTCGTGGGTCGAACGTTCTCGAAGGCAATACCGACGGCGTTATCCAAGTGAAGCAGAAGGGTAAGGGCATTTCGATCGTGCCGACGAAGGTGCGCACAAGCATGCCGGCAGAACCTTTGGACCTGCAATTCAAGTCGATCGATTTGGGACCTTGTGCGAACGATCCAACACAGCATCGCCACGGCAGCGTGTTGGTTCCCGCACGACCTCAGGCGAGGCCAATCGAACTCATCCTGGACGAACTGTCAGATGGTCGCTCTGAGATCTTGGTCGCTGAAGTCGTCTCTGAACTTGTTGCACGGGGCGTACACTCAAAATCGGCAGCCTACCGCGCGATCGATAAGGCTTTGCCGCTTGGGCACAGCCAATTTGTTCTCAATCGCAAGTACACCCGCAACGCACGTAAGATCCTTGTGAGTGATCCTCTGAATTCGGAGGAAATCCAATGAGAGGGAATTTCCCGTCGGCTTTGGGACAGCGGGGACCACCGTCCAAAGACCTCCGCATCTAACCACACCCATCCACAACCAAGCCGCGCGCAATCAAGAACTTACCGAGCCGGCTTAACCTTCCCACTTCGGCCCATCCTATGGGCCGAAGACGGGAAAGCCATGTCATCGAAAGGAACACCGAATGGCTTCCAACATCACCATTCGCGAAATGACGCCCGATGATCGGGATGAGATCCTCCAGTTCATGGAGGATGAGGAGTTCGATCCGATGTACCAGAACATTGGCTATGCCGGTTTTTGGGGGCTCGAGATCGAAATCGATCGCCCGGGAGAAGACTTTTTCCGTCTCGCAGCAATCGACAGCGAAGGTAGCGCATTTGGGGTGCTGGTGGGTTACAAGAACGATCTGCTCGGTATTCACGTGCACAAGGAGTATCGACGCTGCGGCATCGCGGGTCAGCTTTTCGCTGCCTACTGTGACGAATTGCGATTGATGGGCTATCGGGGCGTGAAGACAGATGCGACCCCTTGTGTAAAGGCACTTTGCGAGGCCGCTGGTTTCACTGGTTTCGTTTCATCTCGTCAGGGTGCGGCGGACGGAGAGCCAACCGGTTACAAGATGTTTAAGGCGTTTACCTCGACACTGCAGGTTGACGACGGCAGACAGCCTATTGATTTGGTTCTGAGGGCGTTTGCGATGGATGACGACCGTCCGGACCATCGTCCTGATGATTGTGTAGAGTATCAAATCCATGGCTTTCGCCAGAACGATGGGTCAATCCAGCTTGAGGAATCAATTGTGCTGGCGCGTGTAAGTGAACGGATTTCAATCCGCCCCGCTTTCGATTTGGAGATCGACGGACTTTGTTTGTTTGTCGGCTGTATCGCGGACTTCGAGACGAAGCTTGTCCCATTCGGCTTTTGCAAGGATCCGGGCGGTCAATACTATCTTGAGCGCCTCTGTCCCGATTTGACTCACAGCCTGATCTGAAAAGTCATAGTCTCGACGAAATGTGAGTAAAAAGCTGAAACCGTCGAAATTTCAGAGACTTGATTGAACTTCTGGTGAGTCCTTTCTGGCAGACTCCTTCCTGTCAGAAAGGAACACTGCCATGCCAGGGCCCGCCAAAACGCTCTCCCTCACCGCCCAAAGGACCGTGCTCACCCATATCGCGGCCGAACGCCAACGCTCTTTCATACGTGACCGGGTCATCGTACTACTATCCTGGCGCGCCGGTCTTCGCGCTTGCGAATTGGTTGGCCTGACCTGGGCGGACGTCTGCGACGCAGAAGGAAACCTCACAGACCAGGTTCGCGTGCGCCGTTTGACGACGAAAGGAAAGACTTGGACCCGGTTCATTCCGATGCATCCCGAGCTCCGTGTCGCGCTCGAAGACCATCGACCTAGAAGCGCACCAATCAGTACACCGATTGTGCTGAACCGGTCGAAAGCACCACTTACTGCGAACGCGCTGGCTGTGTGGTTCCGTAGACTGTACTCGGACGCAGGCATTGAGGGCTGCTCGTCGCATTCGGGCCGGCGCACCTTCATAACAAATGCAGCGCGCCGGTGTTCGGACGTTGGCGCTTCAATCGAAGATGTGCGCCAACTGGCCGGACATGCGCTTCTCTCAACAACAGCGGGTTACATAGATCCCAATAGTGAAGCTAAGCGATCTTTGGTGGCCTCTATCTAATGAACAATTTTGAACGCTTCAGCCTGGTTGGGAGGGCCGGCCCGGGTCATCCCCCAACCACCCGTCAGAAATGATCTCCGTAGTATACTTGGCGGCCCCCACGGAGCGCCGAAAAACTAGGAGTGGGGGGATAGTCCCCAAACTGTGGCTCCGCTGGAACATATCCCTGATTTTTTGTAGAATCTTGGGATGCTGAAGAACACTCATTCCCGGGCCGGCCGTAAACCGCGTTTCGATGCTCGGCGCCAAAAGCTGTACTTGGAAGCTCTCGCCGAAAGTGGGGTCATGGCTGACGCTATGCGCGTTGCTGGTGTCTCCAGCCGCGCAACGCTGAAGAATGCCCGCGAGCGCGATCCTGAATTCGCCGAGTCGGAAAAAGACGCCCTAGAATCGGCCGCTGATCGGGTGGAGTCGTTCCTTCACACAAGGAGCCTGTTTGGACAGGAAGTTCCAGTTGTCGATGAGCATGGTCGCGCTTTGGTCGATCCGGAAACAGGCCAGCTGCGCACTGCGTTTATTCCGCCTGACAACAAGCTGCTTCTTGCGCGGGCGAAGGCCTTGCGGCCGGAGAAATACGCGACCGAGCGCAAGCACATCACTAACGATAAGCCGGCGGCGATGGTGTACATGCCAGTGGTGGATTGCGCGGCTGAATTTGAACGCTTGCTGGAAGATCAACGTCAGAAGACGGATGAGGTACTGTCGAAAGGGACGAATTCGCCCTTGTAGGAGTGGCCTGTTGAATCAAAGCACTGCAAGCTAAAGCCTTATTCAGTAGAAGCGCCAACGCGCACACAGAATCGAACCGCAACGTATGGCGGCATGTTTTCGTGAGCGTCCCATTCATCAGTGTCGGTGCCACCTGCTGGATCGGTTCGTCGAAGATCGTCGGCACCCCCATCGCCACCATCTCTCCCAACAGCGCGACCTCTCCCGTCATCATGTAGATGGCGATCCTTGTAGTCGTGCTGGTGCCGCGGCATTTCCGCAGGAGTCAATCTGTGTTCAACTACACCGCCCGTTTCGGCCGGTGACAACTGCAGAAGTGGCTGTGCAGCAGCATCAACGTCGTCCTCTGACGCACCCACACCTATCAGTATTCTGCCCTCCGCTTTTTCCCAAGGCCCCCAGTTGTCAGGACAAGATCGATTGTTCTCTTCATTCTCAGTGTCGATGAAAGCGACGACAGCACCTTCAAATTCTTTTCTCCCCTCAGTTAGGACTGTTGTGACGAAGTTCGGATCCCTCAATAAATCGTCAACGACCCTATCCGATGTAACGTCGAGGGCGATTTGCTTCGCTTCTATCTCAGCAATCTGTGTCGCTCGGCTGGTAGCAATATCTGTAACGAATGATCGAATCGCGAAGAAGGCGCCAATGGAACCGATGATCGCAACAGCTGCGAAGTATGCGTTCACCTTATCGCGTACAATCTTTTCTGTGCGAAGCTTGAATACATCGTCGTGCTTTTCAACGACGCCCAAACCCGTTTCGATGTGCTCAGTCCTCTGATCCAGATCAGATATTGCACGCCAGATCTCTCTTTCCTGATTGGCATCCATTCTCGCCCCCTATGTTTCGAACCAACCTTTCTCAGTTTGTGACAACAGATCAGATCTAGGCAAGCCAATTAGTTTCCCACCACTTGCGGGAGCGGTTGATAGCCCAATTCCTGAGGCCGATAGAGTTTAACGTCAGTCATGGGCGATCAACTCAGTCTCCGAGAGGATTGCATCGCTCATGTGCTGTAGATGCGGTGTTTCTGCGAGCTTCCCGATGTCGCTGTAGCCAATAATGCTGCCCCTCGAGCTCAGCGGCCCCGTGTCTAGCATTGAAAAAACTGGTCGACGAAACTGCTTCATGACTTCGGATTGCCGCTCCTCAGGCGCCAAGATGTGCATGTCGGGCTGAAGTGCGACGAGGTCAGCCATCCTCAGCAAACCAAAGTAAATAGCTGTCGTGTACTCAACTTCGAAAGCGCGGGCGATTGAGCGCCCATTGAGCTTCAGCCAGAGAACATCGATCTGCTCGATAATTCGAACAGTCACATCATTATATTGAAGCGGGAGAGTCTCCAGAAGATCATCTGAATAGTCGCTAGCACTGGCCGCCTTCACGTGCTCGCGATCGGCTTTAGGAAGCCAGATTCTAAAGCCCATCTTTGAACCGATTTCGCACAACAAGGCTTGAATAATGTGAGACTCATAACCGTACTCTTGGCTGAATGTCGATTTTGAGTATTTCATTTTTCAAGATTATTGGACGGCTATTCCCGAGCCACAACGGTATCGTACAGGCCGTAATGGCTCAGGCCTTCGTGCCTCTCAATTCCCGTATATCGCAGAGAGGCGTCCTCGTAGCGCCGAAAAGCAAAGACAGCTTGGTTCATTTGCTCGGTATTGAAGACTTTCAACTGCACCAGGAGATGAAAATCCTGCACAGTCAGTCCTGTAACTGAAAGAAATAGGTCAGGCTCAAGGCGGGTAATGACGTCCCGTAGTGTATTCTCCCGGAAGTCAGTCAGGTACATGAATGCCGGTATTCTCGTGGCGAATTTGATCAGCTTTTCTTGGACCAGCTTTCGCTTCGACTTGTATTCCTTCTCTTCCTCAGTCAATTCCTTCTTTTCGCCTTCGGTCAGGCCCCCTTTCTTCGCATGGTCCTTTAATTCTTTGACCTTTTCGCTCTTGTTGATGATGGTCTCGATGATGTTGTCGCCAAGTGCGCGCCAGCCTTCTATCCGTTCGACGGCGGCCATGGCTTCCGGATTATCCAGCACACGGCGGAGGGTCTCGTTGTCTACATTGACCAGCATGGCGCTTTCCCATTTGCGCGCCAGCAGCGTTGCGGACGTTCCCGCCATGGCGATGTCCAGAATGCCTCCGGCGTCGATCTGGGTCATGTTTGCCCCGTCATAGGCAAGAACGGGCAGGAATGAGACAAGCTCACGAACGGCATTTTCCGGGTTGGGTTCATTCGGCGACAGGCCGATCCCGTATTCGGAAAGCTGGCGAAGTGCACGCGTTGGGGCGAAGTCAAAGACGAAGCAGATTGGCTTCAGGATTTCTTCCTCATTCGGATTGTCGCCATTCGGGTTCTTGATCGACCAGGGCGACTGTACGCGGAACGCGGCCTGAAAATAGGTCTCAGGCGACTTAAGGTTTCGCAGCATCAGGATCGAAGACCACTGATTCACCGTGACGCCAGTGGTCAGCTTCCCGCAAGAGAGCGTGATCGTTTTAGTGTCGAACCCGCTTCCAATCGCCTCTTTCACCGGCGGCAGCGCGTCAAGCCCGATCCCGGCTGAAGCACCTGCCGAAACGACGACCGTGTAATCGTGCCAGAACACGTTTTGCCGCTCGGCCAGCAGGTTGGCCATCGCGTGACACGCCGCAACATTTGG
>JBCBGD010000142.1:0-6650 GCA_038527085.1 Pseudomonadota bacterium
CCGCAGATACCTGCGCAGGCAGGTATCCAGCTCTGGGCGAGGATGCGGGGCACTGGTCCATCGACAGGGCTGAACGCAGCCACCGGCGCAGCGCGTCGCCGTTCAGAGATGGACCCCAGCCTGCGCTGGGGTCTGCGGCGTGTGAGGTGAGGTAAGGGTTGAACACGTCGAGCGTGGCGAGGCGGATGCGCCGCGCGCATTGGCCCAGTTCGGCATCCCATCCCGCCTCTGTCTCAGGATAGGTCCAATGGATGCGGATCGTACCCCACCAGGTGATTTCGTAGGCGATCTGCCCCATGTCGCCTTGCTCAGCGCGCAAGCGTCCCAGCACCCCCACGAACCGGCGCAGGTTCCAGAAGAATACGGGCCAGAAGAGCGGATGCACGATCTGTTTCCAGTCGCGAAGAGAGGTTGGGCGCGTCATGGGCTGGAGTATGACGCCGCCCACAACCCCGTCGGATAAAGTTTGTTGTTCCTCGCTTGAGCGCAAGGACAATCCGCTATTCTCAACAGAGCGTCGCGGCGCGACTGATTACAGCCTGAGCCAGGATGCTCCGCTTGCCAAATCGCGTAAGCTCCTCCCACGACCCGTCTGTCGGCAGGAAGGCCACGGACGACGGATCAAGCACCTCAGGATCGCCCGCTTTTTCTGCCAAATCTTCAATCGTGGTGAACAGGCAGGTTCGCATATTTTCGGTGTACATTGCGTCCAGTTCCGCAGGGATGTTGACCTGTAGCTCCGTCATGGTCAGAGGGCCGGTGCCGTTTCGATCGACATTGAAGAACGGAGCCTCCGCAACAGGCGCCTGGCCTGCGCCCTCAGGCGAGCAGCCTGTCAGTAGCAGTCCAAGCAAGCATAGAAGTCTGATGTGCATTTGACCCTCGATTCACTGGAACCGCGCCCTTGAGGATAACCTCACACTGTTGGCCAATGCCTACATCAATCTGATCAATTCGCATCACTGCCAGACCCGCAACGAGAGGTGAAATCGACGGCGGAGCATCGGGGATGCGGCCTCGCACCGATGGGGACCGAAGCAGAGTCCAAAAGAAGGATTGGCCATCCTCGGCAACACTTGGCAACACAAGTTGAGTTTGACGCCAGGCGACGAGACCGTATGCCTTGGACGAGCAATCCGGGAAGCTGAACATGAATCTCGCCACCAAATCGGTCTTGATCACACTTGCCCTTGGCCTTCCGGGGTGTGCGACGGTCATCCGCGGGCCGAATGTGGACTTTCAAGTGATCACTGATCCACCTGGTGCGACAGTGAAAACCGACGTGGAGACTGCACGGTCACTTCGCGCGCAACGCCGACACGACAACCGCGAACGCCTCGGTAAACTGAAAGAAGGTGAAACGCACGTGCCCGTCTACTATGGGTGCGCGCCGACGCCTTGCAGTTTCGAAATCTCACGGCGCGCAGAATTCACTGTGATGGTGGAAAATGAAGGCTACCACGACGCCACCGTACAGGTCACGAGCGGTTTTGGCGGAGGTGCAGCAGGAAGCTCTGTTGCAGGCGCTGCAGCCTCAGCAACAGGCGCCTATGTCGTGAGTTACGGCGTCGTCAGCGCATTATCGTCTGCGGTCGCATCCATTGTAACGCTTGGCACAACGACCGCATCATCCACAGGCGCGGCATCGGCCGCTACTGTCGGCGCTGCTAGCGTTGGCGTACTCGTGCTTGGCGTCGACCTGGTGTCTGGCGCGATGCTCAATCTCAGACCCAATCCAATGGCCCTGGTCCTGATCCCTTCCGACCAGCCCCTGCCTGATGCAGAGTCCGCCTATATCGATACCGAAGAGAAGCTGGACGAGGTGCTTTTGAACCGAGCCGCGGGTGGGGACGATCCGGGCGAAACAAGCTGAGGCCGCCGTTTTTGATTTGCAATCTGCTCCCGCCGCAAGAAAAAACGCCCGCAGAGCTGAGCCTGCGGGCGCTTGTCGTTCTGGTTTGTCCCGTGGAAACCCTATTCGCCGTCCATCAGGCGCTGGGTGAGATAGGTGAATTCCAGGGCCGAGCGGCGGGCGCGCTCGAGCTGGTTGGCTGCAGCCGAGTGCCCGCCATCGATGTTCTCATAGTAAAAGAATGGCAGGTCAGCGGCTTCGAACTTCGCCGCCATCTTGCGGGCGTGGCCGGGGTGCACACGGTCATCCTTCGTCGAAGTGACGAAGAAGGGCGTGGGGTAGTCCAGGCTGGCATCGAAGTTCTGATAGGGCGAGATGGTCTCCAGGAAGGCGCGCTCTTCCGGCACCTCGGGCGAGCCATACTCGTCGACCCAGGACGCGCCCGCTAGCAGCGTGTGGTAGCGCAACATGTCGAGCAAAGGCACCTGGACGACCACCGCGTTCCAGAGGTCGGGACGCTGGTTCAGCATCACGCCCATGAGCAGGCCACCATTGGAGCCGCCCATGATGCCGAGCTTGTCCGGCGTGGTCAGGCCATCTTCCACGATGTCTTCGCCGACCGCGATGAAGTCGTCATAGATGCGTTGGCGATTGGTCTTCAGTCCGGCCTGGTGCCATTCGGGCCCGAACTCGCCGCCGCCGCGGATGTTGGCCAGGACATAAGCCCCGCCCTGCTCGAGCCAGAGCCGGCCAACCGTGCCTGAATAGGACGGGTTCAGCGTCACCTGGAAACCGCCATAGCCATAAAGCAGCGTCGGCGTTTCGCCGTTCATGTCGGTGTTTTCCGAGCGGACCACAAAGTATGGGATCTCCGTGCCGTCGGTGGAGGTGGCGAATTTCTGCTCCACGGTGAGACCTTCACTGTCGAACTTCGCGGGCAGGGATTTGAGCGACGTGGTCGTGCCTGTCTCGGGGTTCCATTCGAGAAGCGAGTCCGGCGTCAGGAAGCCCTCATAGTTGAGCAGAACAAGGCTCTCATCGCGGTCGGAGAAGGCGACGCCGGACTGGCCAGGCCCCGGTAAGGCGATGGAGCTTGTACGCCAGCCATTCTCGGTCGCGTCCAGGCGCAGCACCTTGCCGACCACCGTGTCGTTGATCGAGAGCAGCGCGGTGTCCTTCGAGATCGAGACGCCGCGGATGGCCTGTTTGTCATTGGGACGGAAGACGAGGCTGGTGGTGGGAAGCTCGCCGGTGTCGAGGAAATCCTGCGCGCTGAAGGCCACAAGGTCACCTGACTTGAAGGCAGGCTGGCCTTCGGGCGCCCAGTCCTGCTCGAGCGTGACGAGCAGCTTGCCTTTGTAGATCCCCTGTGGGGTCGACTTTGGCGGAATTGGCCATTGCACCGATGCGCTGCCGTCTGCCGGCAGGTGCCAGTATTTCGAGGTGAAGAAGGTGTCGGCCTCGACCGCGCCCTGCAGGATGGTGCCGTCGTCCATTTCCAGGGTGAACGGCCAGATGCCAACATCGGTGGCGTCGCCGGCATAGAGGGTATCGGCCTCCTCGAGCGGCGTGCCGCGGGTCCAGCGCTTGACGATGGAGGGATAGCCGGACTCGGTCAGCGTCGAGCCGTCGCCGCCCCAGTCGGTGCCGATGAGGATCGTGTCGCGGTCGACCCAGGCCAGGCCCTGCTTGGCCTCTGGCGTGGTGAAGCCGCCCTCAACGAAGGATTTGGTGGCGAGGTCAAACTCGCGCGTCTCGACAGCGTCCTTGCCGCCATTGGAGAGCGAGACCATGCACACGCGGGCGCCGTCATCCTTGGGGTCGAGGCAGTTGGCGCCCTTGAACACCCAATTGGCGTCCTCGGCCTCGGCCAGGGCGTCGAAGTCCAGCACGGTTTCCCAGTCGGGGTCCTCGCTGCGGTAGCTGTCCATGCTGGTGCGGCGCCAGAGCCCGCGCACATTGGTCTCGTCCTGCCAGAAATTGTAGGCCATGCCATCGCGCAGGCGGATGTAGGGGATCCGCTCATCTGAGGTGGCAAGGTCTGTGGCGGCCTCAAGGTAGCCCTCATAGCTCGGATGAGCTTCCAGCACGGCAAGGGAGCGCTCATTCTGGCCGCGCACCCAGGCCAGCGCCTCCTCGCCCTCAACCTCTTCCATCCAGATGTAGGGGTCTTCGCCATCGGCCATTGCAGTCATCGTGTCTCCGGTCTCGGGTGTCTCTGGCGCAGCGGGCGCGTCTGCCATTGGCGGCGCGTCAGGCGCCACGGCCGGGGCGAGATCTTCGGTGCCTGCGGTACTCGCGCATCCGGCAAGGATCAGGCTCAACAGGGCTGTGCCCGCAAGATATTTGCGCATTCTGGGTCCTCGTTCGCATTCCTCGTTGCGGCGCATATGAAGCCGGGCGGGCAAACTTTGCAAGGCGCAGCACGTCGCGAAAGCCTTTGCATGGCGCCGCGTGAGGGTATTAACTCGACCAAAAGTTCTGCGGGGACCCCATGGCCGACATCTTCATCTCCTACAAACGCGAGGACAAGGCCCTCGCCGAGGACACGATCCACCAGCTTGAAGCGGCAGGGTTTTCCGTCTGGTACGATGAGCGCATCACCCCGCACACAAGCTGGGACGAGACCATCGAGGCCGAGATCAGCGCGGCCAAAGCCGTGGTGGTGCTGTGGACGCCGCGCTCGGTGCTCAGCGAGTGGGTGCGCACAGAGGCCGACTACGCGAAGGAGCACGGCAAGCTGGTGCCGGTCTTCCTTGAAGCCTGCAGCATGCCGCTCGCCTATCGCCGGACCCAGACCGTGGACCTGGCGAATTGGTCAGGCGATCCCAATGACCGCGACTTCCAAAAGCTGGTCGGCTGGGTGCGCGGCCTTGTCGATGGGACGGGCGAAGCACCCGGCAGCATCGGCCCGGCGGTCTCCTCTGGCCATGGCGCGCCGCCACGGCGCAAGAAAGGCGGCATGGGCTGGGCGCTTCCCGCACTCGCTGTGCTGCTGATCGCAGGCGCAGGCGGGCTCTACGCCACGGGCGTTATCACGCCGGATATGCTGACTCCCGGCGAGGCCGAAGGAACCACCACGGCGGCAACCATCCCTGCCGTCGCCCCCGAACTCGAAGCGCCCTCAGGCCCCACGCCTGAGGAGATCGCCGCGCAGATCGAGGCTGACCGCATCGCTGCCGAGCGCGCCGCGCGGGAAGAGCGTGACAGGCTGGAGCGCGAGCGCCTGGCGCGCATCCCGTCCTGCTTCAAGATCTGGATCGTGGCCGACGACAAGGGCCGCGACGGCCTGAACTGGGATTTTCCCGCGCCCAGCCCCGATCCCCATGTCACCAGCCAGAGCCATCCGCGCCTGCGGTTCGGCTGCGACAACACCTATCGCTGCAACAGCGGTAACACGGACAATTCGCGCAAGCTGGAGCGTGTGACGCTGGAGATCATGGACGAGGACATCGACGAGGATGACCTGATGGGCTCGGGCACCTGCGCGATCCCATCAACCAATTGCAGGATCGGCAACACCAGGGTCGATGTGAACGCGTGCTGAGCGGACAATGTCGTAGCCATAGATGTGGTCCTGTCGGGCAAGGGCCGCCCCCGGCGCCAGTCGTCCCGCCAGCCAGATCGGCCCGTAATTCCTGAGCCGCCCAGGCACCGAGCGCTGGTGGAAGGTCTTGGCATTTGCCCGCGACCTGGCCTGGACCGCAGACGCGCGGGGGTGGCGCAATTTCTGGTACGCAGAAAGCGCTGACGGGATGTCTCCAGAGGCCGCCGTCAGCGCAGCAAGGGCCCAGGCGTCCTCGATCGCCATGGCCGCGCCTTGCGCCATGAAAGGCAGCATAGGGTGCGCCGCATCTCCCATGATCGCGGCCCTGCCATCGGTCCAGGATTTGAGGGGCGGCCGGTCAAACAAGGCCCAGCGGAACAGCTGATCGCTCTCTTCGATCAGGCGCGTGATCGTCGGATGCCAGCCTGCAAAATCGCGCAGGGCCTCTTCACGGCTGCCCGGCTCTGTCCAGCTTTCCTTCGTCCAATCGTCGCGCTCGACCACCGCGACGAGATTGGCGAGCTGGCCGCCGCGGAGCAGATAGGTGACGGCATGCTTGCCCCGCCCCATCCAGGCACACGCCACAGGGTCTGGCACAACTTTACCCAGTCGCTCGACCGGCACGACGCTGCGCCAGGCGACATTGCCCGTGAAGACTGGGCTGTCAGGCCCGAGCATTTGCGTGCGGATCGCCGAGTGGATGCCATCGGCCCCAACAAGCAGATCGGCTGTGATGCGCTCGCCGCCTGAAAGCACCGCCGAAACCGTCTGGCCTTCCTGCTCGTATCTCTCGACACCCGCGCCAAGCCGAACCGCATCTGGCGCGCGGTCAGCCAATGCGTCGCGCAAGACCGCGATCAGGTCTGCCCTGTGAATGTGCAGGTAAGGCGATCCCCAACGCCGGGCGGCGGTGTCTCCCAGCGGGGTCCGGATGAGCCGCATGCCGCTTTCGCCCATCCGGATCTCGATCGCTTCGGGCCGGAAGGCGGCGCCGGCAAGCGCCTCGCCGAGGCCGAGCGCTTCAAAGACCTTCATCGCGTTTGGGCTGAGCTGGATGCCAGCACCGACTTCGCCGAGTTCAGGCGCCTTCTCAAGCACCTCAACGCCCCATCCGAAGTGATTGAAGCAGAGCGCGGCGGTCAGCCCGCCAATGCCGCCGCCGGCGATGATCGCTTTCATGACCGAGGCCGCCCCGCCAATGGAGCGAAAGCATAGTTCTCGTGCGTTATCGCCACGTTTGACATATGGCAC
>JBCBGD010000143.1:0-6638 GCA_038527085.1 Pseudomonadota bacterium
AAGATATGGGGGCGACCAGCATAGGCGGCGAGCAATTCCTTGGTCCGTGCGACAAGACGCTCCCCGCCTGCGCGCAGGAGAAGTGGGTCGAGATGGCCCTGGACTGGAAAATCTGAGGGCAAGTCGCGCTCCACGTCAGTCGGCACAACGGCCGTATCGAGGCCGACGCCGGTTACGCCCGTTGCTTTCACATAGGCTGGCAGCATTCCGGCTGCGCCTCGCGGAAAGCCGATGATCGGCACACCAACACCGAGTTCGCGCAAACGTGCAACGAGCGCCGCATTGGGCGCGATGACAAGCTCTTCGAACACATCATTCGGAAGGCCTTCCGCCCAGGACTCGAAAATCATCAAGGCTTCGGCGCCAGCCTCGACCTGGGCGGCCATATAGTGCGCCGTCACTTCGACGATTTCCGCCAGCGAGGCCTTCATCTCCTCAGGCTTTTCGTAGATCCAGCTGCGCGCGGTAGACTTGTCAGTCTTCCCGCGTCCCTCGATGGCGTAGAGGAGGACGGTAAAGGGCGCGCCGGCAAATCCGATCAGCGTGGTCTCGTCTGGCAGGTCCGCCTTCACCCGCCGCACGGTCTCATAAACTGGTGAGAGTTTTTCCACCGCGTCCATGGCGGGCACCCGGGTTAAGTCTTTAGACGTTTCGATCTGCTCAACAACCGGGCCGACGCCTTTCTGGAACTCAACACCAAGATCGAGGGCGTCCAGCACAAGCAGGATGTCAGCGAACAGGATGGCCCCATCCATGCCATAGCGCCGGATCGGCTGAAGGGTCGCTTCGCTTGCCAGGTCTGGTGAGTAGCAGAAGTCGAGAAAATTCTTCGCTTTGGCCCGTACCTCAAGATACTCAGGCAGATGTCGGCCGGCCTGTCGCATCATCCACACTGGAGGCACTTTGCGTGGGTTGCCTCGCAGAACATCCAGAATGGGTTTGGGGTGGCTGGTGGCTTCAGGCACGAAAACACTCCGAGTCGAATTCAATTGAGACTGATGATGATTAGACCATCGAAATCACGGGAAAACGCGGTTCTGGACTGGCTTTCCGGGCTTGTCCACCAATGCCTCACAACTTCGGGGCGCGATTAACCCCTCGTTAAGATTTTGAATCTCGCTGGAATTTGCGGCGTCTTCCTCGGACTCTTTCACATCGGCGAACGAAACGAGGACTCTTGCCGCGAACAAAAGGGGTAGTGTGAAGTTATTGTGTCATCTGATGGGGAAACCATTCTTTTCACAGACAATTCACAGGGCTTGCCGGGGGAGCCCGCTGGTTGCATGACACACAGCATGGATACGGCACCCGCGCCTGGCGCAAACCTCAGCATGTATTTCAACGTTCACCTCGTGTCTGACAGCACGGGCGAGACGCTCAACGCCGTCATGCGTGCTGCGGCGGCCCAGTTCGAACGCGTTCAGCCGCTTGAGCACAATTACTACCTGGTGCGCTCGGCCAAGCAATTGGCCAGGGTGATCTCGGAGATCAGGGCCGCGCCTGGCGTGGTCTGGTACACAATCGCGGACGAACAGCTGCGCCATACATTGGAGCATGAGTGCCGCACTTCCGGGATCCCCACCCTCGCCGTGCTCGATCCGGCGGTACACATGCTCTCGCGCCACCTCGGCATCGTTGCGACAGAAAGGGTGGCAGGCCAGCACTCGCTGACCCAGGAATATTTCGACAGGATCGAAGCGATCGATTTTGCCTTGCGCCATGATGACGGGCAGAACGTGGCGGGCCTCACCAATGCAGATGTGGTTCTGGTGGGCGTCAGCCGAACGTCAAAGACACCGACCTGTGTTTACCTTGCCAATCGCGGCGTGCTGGCCGGCAACATTCCCCTCGTGCCGGGTGTGCCGCCCCCGCCCCTGCTCGAAAAGCTTCAGAGACCCATGGTTGTGGGCCTCAAGATCAGTGCGGAACGGCTCATTCAGATCCGGCGCCAGAGACTCCTGTCCCTCAACGAGTCCACCGAAACGTCCTACGCAGACGAGGCCGCTGTCCAGGAAGAAGTGACCAAGGCCAATCGCCTCTACCAAAAGAACAAATGGGTTGTCATTGATGTGTCGCGGCGGTCTGTAGAGGAGACGGCGGCGGCCATTCTGAACAAGCTTAATCAACGCCGGGGCTATGGATGAAGGTAACGCTCGCTTCAGGCAGTGCCTCGCGCCGCCAGCTTCTGGCCAATGCGGGCGTTGAGGCCGACGCTGTTTCGCCTGGCGTCGATGAAGAAGCGCTGAAGGCGTCCATGCGCGCTGAAGGCGCAAGTGTGCGGGACCAGGCCATGGCATTGGCCGAAATGAAGGCAGCGAAGGTTTCGCGGGGTCGGGAGGGTTTGGTAATTGGCGGTGACCAAATGCTCGCGCTTGGCGAGCGCGCATTCGATAAGCCTACAGGTCTTGAGGGCGCCAAGAAGCATTTACGCACGCTTTCCGGTCAAAGCCATGTGCTCGAGACTGCCCTCGTGGTGTGCGAGGGGGGCGCGCCGGTCTGGCGCTATCTCGCCCGGCCGAAACTGACCATGCGGCCGCTGTCTGAGGACTTCATAGAGCACTATGTCGGCAGCTGTGGAGAGGCCTTGCTGTCTACCGTCGGCGCCTATCAGTTGGAAAGTCTCGGCAGCCAGCTCTTCACGTCGATTGAAGGTGATTACTTCTCGATCCTTGGGCTGCCACTGTTGCCGCTACTGGATTATTTGCGCGTGCGCGGCGTATTGGAAACATGACAAGGCTTTACGGTGTCATCGGGGACCCAATCTCCCACTCCCTTTCGCCCCTGATCCACAAGGGGTGGATGCGCGACTTTTCATTCGATGCAGACTATCGCGGATACCACGTCCCGGCCGGTCAGGCGGTTGCGGCGCTCACGGCGCTTGAACGCGAGGGCGTGAAGGGTCTGAACGTGACCCTGCCTCACAAATCCACGGTGCTGCCGGCCTGCTCCCAGATGGACAAGCTTGTGGCGATGCTGGGCGCAGCCAATACGCTGACGCGGAATCCAGACGGCAGCTGGCGTGCCGACAATACAGACCGCGACGGATTCCTTCAGGATTTTCAGGAATTTGTCGGCGGCGGTTTTGAAGGATCGAAAATGCTGATCCTTGGGGCCGGCGGCGCGGCGCGCGCCGTCGTTCACGCATTGCACCACAGCGGCGCGCAGGTCGTGATCGCAAATCGGACGCTGCAACGGGCTGAGGACATGTGCCAGCAATTCGCCCTGCCCGCCAAACGTGCGATTGGGCTCGAGCAGCTGCCCGACGCGCTGGAGTTCGCCGATGGCGTGATCAATTGCGTCAGCATTGGGCAGGGCGAGGGATTGCTGGGCCTCGGGCAAGGGCGGGGCCGTCCCTTCTATGATCTTTCTTATGGGGCGGGCACCGACGCGGTGCTAGCGCGCGCGAATGAACAGGGCTGGATCACTCGCGACGGCATAGGCATGCTGGTCGGCCAGGCGGCGCTGTCGTTCCAGATCTGGCACGGCATCCTGCCCAATAAGGCCGTCGCCATCGGGCGCTGCCGCCAGGCGCTGGAGGCGCTGCGATGATCCTCCTGGGGCTGACAGGATCCATCGGCATGGGCAAAACCGCCACGGCCGCGATGTTTCGTGAGGCAGGCGCGCCAGTCTATGATGCTGATAGTGCCGTACACGGAATATATCTTCCGGGCGGCAGCGCTGTCGAGCCTGTCAGCGAAGCCTTTGGCGATGTTCTTGATGCTGAGGGCGGAATCGACCGCGCTGCCTTGAGGAAGACCGTGGTCGGTGATCCCGAGGCGATGAAGCGGCTTGAAGCCATTGTTCATCCGCTGGTCGGGCTTGCCCAGTTGGAGTTCTTGCAGGCGCATCGCGAGGCCGGCGCGCCCTATGCCGTGTTGGACATTCCCCTGCTTTTTGAGACGGGCGGAGAGAAGCGGTGCAATTATGTCGCCGTGGTCTCAGCGCCCGCAAAAGTACAACGCGAGCGTGTTCTCGCGCGCGGCGGCATGGACGAGGCCCAGTTCGAGGCGATCCTCGCCAAACAGGTTCCCGATGCCGAAAAGAGGGCGCGGGCGGATTTCATCATCAGCTCCGAATTCGGATTTGAATTTGCGCGCGCACACGTGCATGCCATTGCCGATTTGATGATTCGCCTGGCCGGGGAGGCCGACAATGACTGAGACCATACGCGAGATTGCCTTTGACACTGAGACGACGGGCCTGGACCCGCTCAATGGCGACCGGGTCATCGAGGTTGGCGGCGTGGAGCTGATCAACCACATCCCCACGGGCAAGAACTTCCGCATGCTGATCAATCCTGGGCGCCAGGTTTCGGAGGCCACCGTAAGGATTACGGGGCTTACGGACGATATTCTCGCAGATAAGCCTCAGTTCGGGGACCCCAGCGTCGTCGATGCGCTTGTCGACTTTATCGGAGATGCGCAGATCGTGGCGCACAATGCCGGCTTCGACCGCGGCTTCCTGAACATGGAACTGGAGCGCTGTGGAAGGCCAATTTATCCAGATGAGCGGTGGGTCGATACGCTTATGATCGCGAAAAAGCGGTTTCCCGGCGCGCCCGCCAGCCTTGATGCGCTTTGCCGACGGTTCGACGTGTCGCTTGAAAGTCGCACGCTCCATGGCGCGCTGCTCGATGCCCAGCTACTCGCGACGGTGTATCTGGAGCTCCTCGGCGGCCGCGCCCGCGCATTCGAGTTCGCTAGTGATGGTTCAACGGGCGGTAGTGAAACGCGCACACCGGCGCGCCAAAGGCCAAAGCCCCTGGCGCCACTGGCCAGTGAGGATGAGATCGCGCTGCACCGCGCTTTCGTCACCAGCCTTGGAGAGACAGCGATCTGGCGCCGATACGGTTGAGCGATTCTCTAGCTGGTTGCGCCGCCCGGCTGCCCAGGAGGGGTGGGCTGTGACGGGGGCACAGGTTGCTGGGGGCCGCCGCCGGCTTGGTCACGTTCTTTCTGGGACCGGTAAAGCTGAACGAAGTCCACTGGATCGATTAGCAGCGGCGGGAAGCCGCCCTCGCGCGTGATGTCTGCGATCAGGCGGCGCGCAAAGGGGAACAACAGGCGTGGACATTCGATCAGAAGCGCGGCCTCGGCGTCGGCTTCGCTCATGCCGACCACCTGGAACACACCGCCATAGTCCAGCTCGGTCAGGAACAGTGTCGAGGTGTCGGTGTGAGCTTTGGCCTTCAATTTCAGGCTTACCTCATAGAGCCCGTTGCCCTGTTCATGCGGAATGGCGCTGACGTCGATCCCGAGATCAATGTTGGGACGCTCATCGGCAGTCCGGTTGCCGGGGTTCTCGAATGAAAGGTCCTTCACATACTGGCTGAGGGCGCGCAGTTGCGGCCCGGATTGGCCTGCGTCTTGCGGTGGGATTGCGGCGCCGGGGCCGGTGGGTGCGCTGGTATCGCTCATGGGACCTCACTTGTGATATACTTGGCCGCGGCTAACATGCCTCACACAGACGAGCAACGCTCACTGGCATCGGGCGGCGCGATGCCCTATCTGTGGTCTGTAAGAGACGTTTGAGCTGGAAACCTAATGATCGAAGTTCTCATCCTGGCTGCCATTGCCCTGTTTGTCCTGTCACGGCTTTACGTGGCATTGGGGCGCGATGACGGACCGCCCGACGGCACCACGCGCGGTGAACCGGGCGCAGTCCAAGCGGCGCCTGGCCAGGGCGAAGTTGTGCACCGCACGCAGGAGCCCAGCTTCGAGCCGGACATCGAGCCAAGCTTCACAGGCCCAGCGGCAGGCGGCCTCGAAGAGATCTACCGCGCCGACCGGAGCTTCAATCCGCGCTCATTCCTGCAGGGCGCGCGCAGTGCCTATGAAATGATCGTTGAGGCCTTCGCCGACGGCAAGCGCGAGACGCTTCGACCGCTTCTGGACGACGATGTCTACGAGGCCTGGGACGCTGCCATTACGGATCGTGAGGAAAAGGGGGCTGAACCCTGGCGTCTCTTGCGAATCAAGAAGTCCGAAATCGAGGATGCCGGTGTCGAGGGCGAAACCGCCCGGGTCATGGTGCGCTACGAAGCCGAACTCGGCGATGGCGAGAAAACCAAGAACGCCCGCGAAATCTGGACCTTTATGCGAAATGTAACCTCGAGCGACCCCAATTGGGTGCTCGACGATGTTGAAATCGCGACCTAGGCGAGTCAGCCTGACGTTCTAACGGGACGAGCAATCAGGCTGAATTCACATGCAAGTGCGCACTTTTGGCCTGATGGCTCTTTTCGCGTGGGTACTGTCAGGGTGTGCCTCGACGCCCCCCGCACCGCCGCCGCCTGCGCAAGTGACCGAACCGCCTGCGCCGCCGCCCGAATCCCCGCCGACCAGTTTTGACGGTCTTACTGCCTGGTCCGATCCGGATGTGTTGCCTGGCGTCGGCGCGTTTCTGAGGAGCTGCGGGGCGCTTGAGAGGCGCGGCGAGAGTGAGTGGTTGTCGCAGCGCGCCAGCTGGGCCGGCACAGTGGGCGAATGGCGCAGCGTCTGTGGGAGCCTCGAAACCGCCGCAGGAGATGAGACGACAGCGCGCCAGGTTTTCGAAGCGCTCACCGTACCTGTCGAGATCACAAGTTCAGACGGCGCTTCGCGCTTCACGGGCTATTTCGAGCCGCTGATCGAGGCCCG
>JBCBGD010000144.1:0-6625 GCA_038527085.1 Pseudomonadota bacterium
GTCAGGTTCTAGGGGACCGCTGGTCACGAGCCCCGCGTCTGACAAGTGCTTGATATATCCAAGATGATCGCGCCCAGCGAAAACGGAACGCACGCCAAGGATGGCAGCCTCTGCAGCCATTGTGGCGCTCTCGCCGACGTAAAGGTCGCAATGACCCATCACATGGTGCACGTCCGCCTTGGTGCCGGAAAAGGCGTATTTCTGCATCGTCGCGGGGAGTGGCACTTCAGAGGAAATGTGTATCTGGGCTTCGCGCCGAAAGCGATCCACCACGGCACAAAGCTCCTCCAGACTCCAGCCAGCCTTCCCCCAGTCATGGTTCGCGCGCCAGGCCACAAGCCGGATAAAGACATTCTTGCGGTCAGGGTCCAACCCATTCTCGACCGCGATGCGGCGATCGGCGGTGAAGCCGTCTGGGTGCAAATAGGAAAGTTCCTTCACCCCGGGGACGCGCACGGTCTTCTTTTCTGGAACGTCTCCGAGATAACCCTCAGGCACATATAACTTGGTGATGGCAGGATATGTGAGCCGAGTCTGGAGGCTGGCATTCTCGCTGTCGTAGAAAGCGATTGATGGGATGCCGAGCATCGCGCCAGCATGGGCGATCGACACACCACCGAAACCAACCATGGCATGTGGCTTGAAACGGCGCGCCAATCCGGCGACCGCGGCATCGCGCAGGAGCAACTCGAACGCGGCCCCCACTTTGCTGTCAGAGGCAGTTGAGACGGGCTCATGCTCAATGCCAAATTCGTCGAGCAGGTCGCAGGCGATGTCTTTCTCGCGCGAACAGACCAGCACGTCATGGCCGCGCGCTTCCAGTGCCCTGATCGGGCGGAGAAAGAACAGCACGTCAGCCGGGTGAACGATGTCGAAGAGGATTCTCATGCGCGCGATGATCGGGCGATGTGCTTAGCAAATGCTGAAGCATCGCGGCGAATGTCTAAACGCGTCCGCTGACCATCGCGCGCAGGATCAGCCAGCGCCGCACCATGCGCCCGGGCAGCTTCCCGCGATAATAGACATGGCGCAGGCGCGCATGGGCGATGGCGGGCCTGATATCACTGGGAACGCGCGGCAGGATGGGCCCAAACTCGCGCGACTCTCCTCGCCGCAGTGCGCCATAGACCGGCGCAAGCTCCTGAATGTGCTGCCCCCAGCCATGGGCCGGCGCAAAGATACGCGCCGCCAGCGCCATCAGATGGCTCTCCGGTTCCAGCGATCGATCATTCGCCTCGAATGCATCTTCGTGTCGGTCCACCAGTCGTTGGAGCGCCGAGACGGCATAGGCATTCTGGGCGACTTTTGCGGCGAGTGCCTGGACCACATCATGTTTACGAAGCGGACCGCCGGCCTGAATTTCGTCCAGCGCGTCGCGCCACCATTGGAACCTTATAGCGCCGAGCGTGGTTTCACTCACAACAAGCCTGACCCTCGCCAGCTCGATGTTGAATGCGTACAGCGCAATCAGGCTGCGCCGCTCCTCAAGCGGTGCATAGCGTGAAGAGATCCACCGGTCCTCATCTGTGCGCGCCACACGTGCGTCGATTCGGTCCCAATCTTCTTTGCTCGGCGGGCTGGCAGGTGAAAGCATACGACCCATATGGCCTCTATAGGCCTGAACCTAAAGATTAAACTGTCGCAAGGAGCACCCCCATGGCATTCGACCTTCCCGCCCTTCCCTACGATAAAAACGCCCTTGAGCCCCACATCTCTGAAAACACCCTGAATTATCATTACGGCAAGCATCACAAAGGCTACGTAACGAAGTTGAACGCGGCCGTGGAAGGCACGCCGATGGAAGGCATGAGCCTTGAGGAGATCGTCACGAAAACCTCAGGCGACAGCTCTAAGCAGGGCATCTTCAACAATGCCGCGCAGGTCTGGAACCACACCTTCTACTGGCACTCCATGAAGCCGAACGGCGGCGGCGCGCCCACGGGCAAGATCGCCGAGATGATCGATCGCGATTTCGGCTCCTATGAGGACTTCAAGAAAGCCTTCAAGGAGAAAGGCGCAAGCCAGTTCGGATCAGGCTGGGCATGGTTGGTCCATGCAGGCGGCAAGCTGCACGTCACCAACACGCTGAACGCCCACACCCCGGTCGAGGACGCAGACGCGACCCCGCTTCTGACCATGGATGTCTGGGAACACGCCTACTACCTCGACTACCAGAACGACCGTCCCGGCTATATCGACCACTTCCTCGATCACCTGGTGAACTGGGATTTTGCCAACGCGAACCTGCCCGCCTGAGGCGAGGGCACTTGCCTTTAGGAAAAGCCCGCTGGATATCCCGGCGGGCTTTTTGCTTACAGAATCAGCCGTGCAGAAATCTCGCCCGACGGTGCGGGGATTTCCATGGCCTTTTTCAGGGCCGAAGCCTTGCTCGCCGAAAGACAGAAAACCCGGCCCGTCGTCTTCGGCGTGTCAACGACCAGTTCGCCATGCTGCACGCGATCCAACAGATACCGCAGGGCGCAATCGATCGTCTCTTTCTTTGTCCGAATGCCGGTCTCTTCCCGGAGCGACTCCACCACGTCTTCGTCAATGTCCACCGTGGTTCTCACTTCAAATCCTCCTCGTCATTTTATGGTTAACAATACCTTAAATCGCAGCGCAGCATCAACTGAAGCTGCGGTCATGCTGCGGCTGTTTATTTGCGAAGCTCAGGCCGAAGTGCGCAGCACACCGCCCGGTGTAGCCGTTGCAGCGCAACCCGTATCTTCGGTCTTCATGCAGTGATCGCTTTCAAATTGCGCCGTTTTCCTATATGCACTGCAGCATAGACGCTTCGGGCATTGGATTCGCCCGGCATCGTGGCCACGGAGGGCCACACGGGCATTAACATCCAACGCATCGAAGGAACACACGCGTTTTGACCGATACCCCTATTGAAAACTCGCCGGAAACCCCGGCCGAAGACACGCCAACCCTTACCTTTGAGTCCCTCGGCCTCGGCCCCAATGTGCTGAAGTCTGTGGCCGAAGCGGGCTACGAGATCCCGACACCGATCCAGGCTGAAGCCATTCCCCATGTCATCCTTGGCGGTGACGTGACAGGCATTGCCCAGACCGGCACGGGCAAAACCGCCGCCTTCGTGCTGCCCATGATCCACCGCCTGGCCCGCGGCCGGGCCCGTGCGCGGATGCCCCGCTGCCTGATCCTTGCGCCGACGCGAGAACTCGCCGCGCAAGTTTCGGAGAATTTCGACAAGTATGGGAAATACAACAAACTCACGATGGCGCTGCTCATCGGCGGGGTGAGCTTTGGCGAGCAGGAAAAGCTGCTTATGCGCGGCGTTGATGTCTTGATCGCGACGCCTGGCCGGCTGATGGACCAGTTCGAGCGTGGCAAGATCCTGCTCACGGGCGTGGAAACGCTGATCATCGACGAAGCCGACCGCATGCTCGACATGGGCTTCATTCCTGACATCGAGAAAATCTGCTCGCTGCTGCCCAAAAAGCGCCAGACCCTGCTTTTCTCGGCCACCATGCCGAAGGAAATCGCGCGGCTGGCAGAGACCTTCCAGAACCTGCCAAAGCGCGTTGAAGTCTCCCGCCCCACACAAACGGCCGAAACGATCACTCAGCACGTGGTCAAGCTGGCCATGAATGACGCAAAGGCCAAACGCACGGCCCTGCGCCGCGTGATCGAGACCTGCGACATCAACAATGGCATCGTGTTCTGCAATCGCAAACGCGAGGTCGACGTGGTGGCTGCATCCCTGATCAAGCACGGCTTTGATGCCGCTGCGATCCATGGCGACCTGCCCCAGGCCTACCGCACGCAAACGCTGGAACGTTTCCGTGACGGCGATCTGAAGCTGCTGGTGGCTTCTGACGTGGCCGCGCGCGGGCTCGACATTCCCGACGTCTCCCATGTGTTCAACTACGCCCCGCCGCCCAAGGACGAGGATTACATCCACCGCATCGGCCGCACGGGCCGGGCTGGGCGCACCGGCGAGAGCTACACCATCGTCGCGCCCGAAGACGGCAAGGCCTGGGACGGTGTCCTGCGCATGATCAAGAAGGACGTGGCAGAGTTCATGCCAGAGGGACTTGAGGACGAACTCAAGGACCTGCCACCAGACCAGAGCCGCTCGCGCGGACGTGGCCGTGGTGGACGGGGCCGCGACCGTGACCGTGACCGCGGCGGACGCAGCCGCTCGCGCGACGAGGCCCCACAAAGTACCGAGGACTCCGGGCGCAGCAGTGCACGGTCGCGCGATGAGCGCTCATCTGATGAGCGCCCAGACGGTCCGCGCCGCGAACGCAGCCGCACGCGTGACTACAAGCGAAAGGACGACGACCCGATCCTCGAGCCCGCCAAGGACGGCGGCGTCGGCTTCGGCGACCACGTGCCGGACTTCTTAAAGCGCTAGCACGCAGATCGGCCTTCACGACGATCAATTGAAAATCATCGGCCTGCCTCTAGACTGCGGTTCGGAGGGACGCGTCATGGCCCAGGACCATACTGAAACGGCACCGTTTACGCTCGGGCCTGTCTCGGTGATTCCCAATCAGAACAGGCTCGAGAGCGGCGAATCTATGGCTGGGCTAGAACCCAAAGTCATGGATGTCCTGTGCGCCCTGGCGAAAGCCGAAGGGGAGACCCGTTCGCGCGACAGCCTTATCGAAGAGGTTTGGGGGGTTGAGTTCGGCGCCGATGACAGCCTGTCTCGCGCCATCTCCGTTCTGCGCAAAAACTTTCGTTCGCTCGCAGCTAATACTGACTTTATCGAGACCGTGCCCAAACGGGGCTATCGGCTGACGCTGAAGCCAGACTTCGCAGCGCCCGCATCGACCCAGGCTTCAGCAGAGGCTGCGGTCAAGCGGGCTGTGCGCCAACCACGGATAAATATCGACGCGCCGCAGCGTCCAATGTCGCCGAGTTGGGCGGTGCTCTTAACCATCATCGCGGCCACGGCAGTCGTCATGATAGCGATCATGAGAGGCGGCGCGCCGTCGGAGAAAACTGGGGCGCAAACTGCGTCACTCGCCGTCCTGCCATTTGAAGACCTCAGCGACGGGTCAAACCAGCAATATCTCGTCGACGGCCTGTCTGAGGAGCTCTTGACGGCATTATCGGCGATTGAAGGTCTGAAAGTGCCGGGGCGAACCTCCTCATTCAGTTTCCGCGACCGCGCAACGTCTGCGCGGGAGATGGGTGCGTCGCTCGGCGTGGATCACCTCCTCGAAGGCTCCGTCCGACGTCAGGGTGACGATATCCGGATTTCCGCGCGCCTCGTGCGCGCCGCGGACGGAGCGCAGGTCTGGGCCAGCACGTTCGAAGGCCAGACCGGCGATGTGTTTGCGCTTCAGGAGACCATGGCCGAAAGAATCCTCGGCGAGATCGCGCCGCATCTTGTCGGCAAGCTCGATGGACCTGGCCAATCTGACTCGCCAACGGCAGAGAGCGTTCAGCTCTACCTACAAGGCAAGGGTATGTCCGCTTCGCGCAAGCCGGAGATGATTTTGGAAGCGATCGACTTGCTGGAGCAAGCCGTCGCCAGCGCCCCTGACTTTGCAGAGGCCCATGCCCATCTCGCCACTGTGCAATCTGTGTCTGCCCAACACTTTCACCTTACCGGCGTGCCGCCAGACGAAATGATGGAGAAAGCGGCCGCTTCGGCGCGCCTTGCATTGGATCTCGATGATACCCTCGCGACGCCCTACGCGGTGCTTGGACTCAAGGCCGCGAGCGAGGCCGATTATGTCAGCGCCATCGACCGCCTCAACCAGGCCTTGGCGCTTGATCCGAACCACGTCGATGCGATCCGGTGGAAATCCCTGATTTCGATCGTCATTGGGCACATCCGCGAGAGCCACCGGTTGTTGGAACGAGCCGCTGAGATCGATCCACAATGGTATGTCGTCTGGCAAAACATCGCTTTCAGCAATCTCTATCTGGAGGACTACGAAGGGGTCTTCGACGCCTACAATCGGGCGCTCGCACTCGGCATGAACCAGATCCCCGGCGCGCGGGATGTGCGCTCTGAAGCAGCATACCTGCAAGGCAATCCGGAGCTCGCAATGATCTACTGGATGTCAAATTTCGAGGGGCAAGAAGACTCCCGTCTCGTGCAGCAGAGGGTGATGTGGGAAACCGCTGGCCGTGCCGTCCTTCTCAATGATCTAGCCGCCAGGGAGATTATGGAGACGACCTACCAGTCGTCGCTGAATGCCCAGGGCCGCCCGCCACCCATTCTCTGGATGCCGCAGCTGCATCTCGGCAACGTTGACCGCGTGATGGATCTGCTGGCCGACACAGAGCCTCAATCACCCGAGGAGCTCTATGGGTTTTCAGCGCTCATACAGCTCGTTTGGGAACCCGCCCCGACGTCCGTCGCCTTCCGCAACCACCCCAGGTTTTTGGAGTTTGCAGAAACACACGGTTTGCTGTCAGCGTGGCAAAAACTGGGCTGGCCGGATGAATGCTCTGATGAGCCTGCAGCCGACCGGCCAGCCTACTGCCCCTAAGGCTTGATGCGGCCTGCCACCTGTTTGCGGAATTTCTCGCCATAGGGCGGACGCATCATGGCGAGGAGTTCATTGCCAGTCTGGGTGTAGATCGACTTGGCGTGGGAGAACTCCCTGAAGCCGTCATAGCCGTGATAGCTTCC
>JBCBGD010000145.1:0-6589 GCA_038527085.1 Pseudomonadota bacterium
CCACCGCTGCTGCCAGGCCAAGCGCGGGTACGGCGGCGAGGAGGTGCAGCAAGATCAGCAGCCGCTTTCCGTCTGCGCGTTCTGCCACCACGCCGCCGATGAGCAGGAAAACGACAGACGGCGCCGACAGGGCCATGTTCGCAAGGCCAAGCTCAAGGCCATCAAGGCTGAGATAATTCGGGCTGGTGATCAGATAGGGAAACAGCACCATCTGCAGGCCAAAGGCCATGAACCAGCTCGATTGGACCATAAGATAGGCTGGCAGTTCGCGCGTGACGCCCCGGCGAACCATCCTCGCCCGCAAAGACTGAGCCGTCTCCAAGAGCGTCGCCCCGGCCGACATGGCGGCGTCCATACCGGAAACTGGAGAGCGCACCGCGCCCTGGGACTCTTCGTCCACAGCCGCGCCGGACACCTCGTCCAGTTCTGCATTTTCGCCTGGGTTCTGCGCCATGGCGAAGGCACTCCCTCTACTGAAATTACCTATAGGCGCGGCGCGCGCGGAATTGAAACACTGCGCGCACTGCGTCGTGAATTTGTCACGGCTGGGGGGCATGCTATCGACGCGGTGAAGAATAGGAGTTCGGATGATGCTGATGGTGAGGTCCGTGATTAGCTGGGTCTTGGCCCTCGGCCTGGTGTTCATGTTTCTCCAGGCCACGATCCATCCTTTGCCGAACCCGCCCGAGGGGTCGGTCAAACTGTTTGACCCGCCTGGTGAGAACATTGTTTTCGCCACGCTGGCAGAGCGCTCGGGTATTGCTTTGTTTGAGCCGACAGGGCGTCTGGCCGTTGCGGCGGCCGAACTGTTTGCGGCGCTCTTGCTGCTGATCCCATGGTCGCGCCGTTTCGGTGCGGTGCTGTCCTTCTTCATCCTGTCTGGCGCGGTCGGACTTCACCTTTCGCCCTGGTTGGGGCGTGAGATCCCGACAAGCCTCACGGCGGACACGCCCACAGACGGCGGGGCGTTGTTCATGCTCGCCATCGCCATGCTTGTGGTGAGCATCCTGGTGGTGATGATCCATCCTGGCCGCCGCGCACGAGGCGAGTAAGCGCTCTTCGTCGGTTCGCACCGCGCCATCCATCAGGCGTTAAGGCTTTTCTGTGAAACTCAGCCCGCTGCAATCACAGGTTTCACATGTCAGAACTCGCTATGGTGCTGGAAGACGGCGCGCCGGTGGAAAGCCAGGCGCGCAAGGCGCTGCTCAAACGGCTCATCGATGTGATCGCGCTGCCCTCGTCGCGGTTGCCGCCGCAGGACCGGTCCATGGGCAGCGACATCCTTCTGGAGCTTTTGTTTGGCGCGCCGCAGGAGGAAGTGGCGCTGTGTGCCCAAAGGCTGGCTGACAAAACAGAGGCGCCCCGGCGATTGCTGCGCTTCCTTGCGGCCTCTCCCATCGATGTGGCGCGGCCGATCCTTGAGGAGAATTTGGGTGTTGAAGAGCCGGACCTGGCTCACGTGGCGGAGGTGGCCACGAAAGAGCACAGGATGCTCATCGCCCAGCGAAAGAATGTCGGTGCGATGCTCGCAGATGTGCTGATCGGCTTTGCCGAGCCAGACGTCATTGCCGCGCTCCTTAAGAACAAGCTGGCCGTATTGTCGGATCTCGGGCTCGACAAGGTTCTCGAGGTTTCGCGCGAGAATTCCGACCTTTGCGAGCTTCTGCTCGACCGCCCCGAACTGACACCAGCGCACGCAATGGTCCTGTTCTGGTGGGCGCCTGCCGATGTCCGCCGCTCTATACTTCAGCGCCACGCCGCTGATCGCATGGACCTGATCGCGGCCTGTGCGGATGTCTTTCCGATGATGGCTGAGGAAAAGTGGCAAGATCCTTATTCGCGCAAGGCAATGCAGTTGATCGAGCGTCGCCAGCGCAATCGTGCGGCCATTGAGAAGAGCGAATTCGTCAATCTGGAACATGCCGTTGAGATGGCCGCCAAGTCCGGCATGAACGCCAAGATGGCCCAGGAGATTGGCTATCTGTGCGGGGTGAAGCCGATCACGATCGCCAAAATCTTGTCCGATAAGGGCGGGGAGGGGCTCGCCGTGCTTGCCAAGGCAACGGGGCTGAAGCCCGCCTATCTACAGCTGCTCTGGTCGGCGCTCAAACGGCGCGTTGAAGACGAGACTGGAAAGACGGATGCGCGCTTTGAGCGGGTTGCGCGTTGCTACCAGTTGATGACCGTTGCGAAGGCGCAAACCGTGCTTCGGTATTGGAATTGGTCACTGTCGTCGGCCTACTCGCCGCGCTCTGGCGTGGTCGATGATCCTGAAGCGCCGGACGAGGGAAGTTTCTCGGCCGCCCGCAAGACTGCAGGCCTGTTGTTCGGCAAATGATGGGCCAGCCCTTGGTCTGACAATTGGGGCTTTGCGCGGGAAAGAAAATTCGTCGCCCCGGGCTGGTCAAATCGATCTTCCTTATTTAGGTGTCCGCGAAGTCATCACCCCGGGCTGAGGCGGAGCTTTTCCAAAAGTGCGCTATTTCGCAGGACTTCTGCTGGCGATTATCGTGTTCTGGTACACCATGTCAGGGCTCAATAAGCCATTGATTCTAGGGCTTGGAGCAGCATCTATCCTGGTGACCATGATCCTCACGGTCCGGCTCGATATCGTGAACCGGGAAAGCTCTCCCTACGGACGAATAATCCACTTCGCTATCTATTGGGTCTGGCTGTTCATCGAGATCCTGAAAGCGAATTGGCGGGTGATTCAGGCCTGTTTGAGGGCCAATCTGGACATCAACCCCGCCTTGGTGAAGGTGAAGACCACCTGCATGTCCGATCTCGCCAAGACCACGTTCGCCAATTCCATCACACTGACGCCGGGCACGGTGACCCTTTCTGTCGATGGTGACAAGCTGCTGGTCCACGCGCTGTATGAAGAGGATGCAGAGCCGGGTGCATTTGACGAGATGGACCGTCGATCTGCGCAAACAGTGGACGGAGCGAGCGCATGAGCCTGATGCTTGCCGTCTCGATCATCGCCATGCTGCTTGGGCTGGTGCTACTGCTGACCCGGGCGCTGATGGGCCCGACGCTTTATGACCGCGTGCTCGCGGTGAATTCCTTTGGTACGAAGACCGTGCTGCTCCTGGGATTGCTCGGCTTCGTGATGGGCCGGCCCGACTTTCTTGATATCGCGCTGACCTATGCGCTGATCAATTTCGTCTCCACGATCGCGATCCTGAAATTCTTCCGCTATCGCTCATTCCAGGTGTCGCTCGCGCGACGTACGCCTCGCCCGGACGGGGGGAGCTAAGCGTGCTTGAGACAGTCCTGGAAACTTGGGGCGTCATTCGCCCGTTCCTTGGTGGAGCGCTCTGCGTCATCGGAGCGATTTCCACTTTGATCGGAACGGTCGGTGTTCTGCGTTTCCCTGATTTTTACACGCGCCTCCACGCAGCTAGCGTTACCGACACGGCAGGCGCGAGCTTCCTGCTCATCGGTATGGCTGTTCTTGCGCCGCACTGGCTGGTGCTCGCGAAACTGGTGGCCATCTGGGTCTTCTTGTTTCTCACAAGCCCCACGGCGAGCCACGCCATCGCAAATGCGGCACATGTGGCGGGGCTTGAACCTCTGATCGGCCGCCAAACCGGAACCTCCGAAGCCGGAGGAGAGACCTGACATGGATGCACTTTATGAAGGCGATGTCGGCCTCGCGCTGGCCAATATCCTGCTCTTGCTGATCCTGTTTGTTGTGGGCGTGTCGATCGCGCGGCTACGCAGCCTGTTTGCCATCGTCATGCTGTCGGGTGTGTACTCGCTCGTTTCAGCGACTTGGTTTGTGGTTCTGGACGCAGTCGACGTGGCGTTCACAGAAGCGGCAGTTGGGGCCGGGATTTCCACAGCGCTCCTACTAGGCGGCATGTTGCTGACGGCGCGCACGGCGAAGGCCGAGAAGCCATTTTCGCGTGTAGCGCCCTTCGCCGTGGTGCTCGTAACAGGCGCAATCCTCGTCTATGCCAGCGTGGACCTGCCAGCCCTGGGCGATCCTGAAAGCCCCGCCAATACGGGCGTCGGGCTAAACTATCTTGAGCGGCACTATGGCGAGATGGGCTTTCCCAATGTGGTGACCTCGGTCCTCGCCAGCTATCGCGGTTTCGACACGATGGGCGAGGTTGCCGTGGTGTTCGTTGCTGGACTCGCCGTGGCGCTGTTGCTCGGCTTTGGCGAGCGCTCCCTGGCCGAATCGATCCGTAAGGGAGGGCGCAAGTGAACCCCGATCATCACGTCATCCTCCGCGTCGTCGCAAAAACGCTGATCCCGTTCATTACGATCTTTGCGTTCTATGTGCACTTTCACGGCGAGTATTCCCCGGGCGGCGGGTTCCAGGCCGGCGTGATCTTCGCTGTCGGCATTATTCTCTACGCTCTTATCTTTGGGGTCTCGGCGGCGCTGCGCATGGTGCCGCCCGTCTTCACACGCGGGCTGGCAGCATTCGGCGTGCTGCTTTACGCCGGTGTGGGTGTTTGGGCGCTGTTCGGCGGTGGAAACTACCTTGAATACAATGCCTTGTTTGAAGAGCCCGAAGGCGGGCACCTCGCGCAACATACCGGGATCATCCTGATCGAGCTCGGTGTGCTGTTCGGCGTTGCCGGATCGATGCTCACCATCTTCTACGCCTTTGCTGGCCGCGTGGCCGAAATCTCCGACGAAGACTGGTAGAGTATGCTCGAGTTCATCCTCTCCCGCGGCAATTACTGGCTCATCATCGCCCTGATGATGACGGGCCTTTACATTGTTTTTGCTGCGCAAAATCTCATCAAGCGGCTCGTGGGTCTGTCTGTTTTTCAGACCTCTGTGTTCCTGTTCTACATCACGCTGGGAAAGGTGGCAGGCGGCAGCGCGCCAGTCCTTTATGGAAAGGACCTGCCAAAGTACGGCTACGGCGATGAGAACGGCGACGACGCTTCTGGTTACGGAGAGGCGGCTTACGGTTCCGTTGGCGCGGCAAATGACGGCGCGGCAGCCCCACTCACCACGGAGACGCCGCCTGAGACCGCGTTCGAACCCGAGTTGCCGAATGGGTCAGCGCTGCTAGAGGGCGATGATGCGAGCCTGCCGGAAAGCGCAGCGCTCGATCCGGTAACCGAAACGGTCGACAATGCCGCTGGCGCAGACTTGCCGTCAGCGTACGAGGCGGCTGAACCCGCGCTCTACAACGTCTATTCCAATCCGTTGCCCCATGTCCTCATCCTGACGGCCATTGTGGTGGGGGTGGCAACTCTCGCAGTGGGCCTCGCAATCATTGTGCGGATCCGCGAGTCCTACGGCACGATCGAGGCTGACGAGGTGCGCCACATCGATATCGATGTAGCCCTGGCTGAAGAGGCGGAAGACTCCGTGCCGGAGGGCGCTGCGTGATCAACGCTATTTTGACAGACTTTGCGCCCGGTTGGGCGATCACGCATGCTGCCCCGTTGCTCGTGGTGGTGCCCCTGATCGTCGCAACCCTTTTGGTGTTCATACCCAGCGGAAGGGTGTCCTGGTTCCTGTCGGTGATCGCAACCTTTGCATCGCTTTTCTACGCCCTGATCCTGCTGGGCCTTGTTCAGGCCTCAGGCCCTGTCGGCACCGAACTGGCGCGTGCAGGCATCGACACAAACCTGAGGGCAGTTGGCCTCTTGTCTTATGAGCTGGGGGGCTGGGCGCCGCCCGCTGGCATTGAGTTCAGGGTCGATGCGCTGAATGCGATGATCTTGTTCCTCGTGGCGAGCATCGGCGTTCTCACATCGATTTTTTCCTGGCCCACGGTGAACGCCGAAATCCGCACGGAGAAGCAGAACCTCTTCTATTCGGCCTATCTTGTATGTTTCGCTGGGCTGTGCGGCGTGGCGATCACGGGCGATGCGTTCAATCTCTTCGTCTTCCTCGAGATTTCGTCGATCTCCACATATGTGCTGGTCGCCCTCGGCGCGACCAGAGACAGGCGCGCACTGCCCGCGGCGTTCAACTACCTCGTCATGGGAACAATCGGCGCGACATTCTATGTCATTGGGGTCGGCTTCCTCTACGCAGCGACCGGAACGCTGAACATGGCAGACCTGTCCGAGATGCTGCCAGGGCTGACGTCGAACCGAACTGTGCAAGCCGGCTTTGCCTTCATCATCATCGGCCTGGGGCTGAAGGCGGCGATGTGGCCGCTGCACCAGTGGCTGCCCAATGCGTATGCCTATGCACCAAGCTTCGTGACGACATTCCTCGCGGCCACGGCGACGAAAGTCGCGCTTTATGCGCTCATACGCTGGCTTTTCACGGTGTTTTCGCCAGAGTTCGCTTTCGAAGCGGCGAGCTTTGAATGGATCTTCGCCCCACTTGCGATTGCCGCGATGGTGGTGTGCTCGTTCCAGGCCGTATTCCAGGTCGATGTTCGCCGCACGCTCGCCTACTCATCGGTCGCACAGGTCGGATACATGCTGCTGGGCGTGTCTCTGGCCACGGCTGCGGGTCTCTCCGCAGGCCTCTTCCACCTCTTCAACCACGCGCTGATGAAGGGCGGCCTGTTCATGGCCGTGGCCGGCGTCGTGCTGACCTATCAGGGCACGACGCTGAAGGACTTCGCCGGGCTTGGGCGCTCGGCGCCGTGGAC
>JBCBGD010000146.1:0-6547 GCA_038527085.1 Pseudomonadota bacterium
CCCCACGCCACGACCGGGCTGTCGCGGCGCCTTCAGGCGATGCAGGCGGTGTTTGACGATCCCGTGCCTGCCGCGCGGCGCATGGCGGCGTTCATGCTGCGCGGGCGGGCGCGGCGGGCCAGCGCGATATTGCCGGGCCATCCGCCCGCCTATCGCCTGCGCCAGTTCCTCGACTGGCCCATGGACGTGTTGATGCAGGCCCACGAGGCCGCCCTGCGCGTGATGAACCGCGGCTGGGATCCGCCATTTTAGCCTGCGCGCCTCCGGCTTGCTGCTCAGTGCTGATCCGGCCTAACGGCCGGGCACTTGCGCCTGCGCGTTGCTTGTGGGGGCGCTCTGAATTGAGATTGGGAGTGCCAACACGGCCAAGGGCCGGGCGCAGACGCCTCGCCGTCAGGCGAGAACAGCGTCGAGCAATCGCAAGGACTCGTTGCTTGTGTGGGTCATTTATTCGGCGGCGGTTTTAACCAGATCCTTCACACCATCCGCAATCTCCGGGTGGTCCAGCGCGTAGGCCAGCACGGCTTCGAAATAGCCGAGCTTGGAGCCGCAATCATAGTCCTGGCCCTCATATTCGAGGGCGAAGAAGTCCTGGGTGTCCATCAGTTTGGCCATGGAGTCGGTCAGCTGGATTTCCCCGCCCGCGCCGCGCTCCTGGGTCTCCAGAAGGTCAAAGATTTCAGGCTGGAGGATGTAGCGGCCGGTGATTTTCAGGTTCGACGGCGCGTCTTCCTTGGCGGGCTTTTCCACCATGCCTGACATCTTGATCAGGTTGCCCTCGCGGCTCGTCGGCGCGATCACGCCATACTTGGAGACCTCGTCTTCCGGCACGGCGTCCACGGCGATGATGTTGCCGCCAACCCGGTCGTAGGCCTCGACCATCTGGGCCGTGCAGCTTTTCTCCGCCTTGACCAGGACGTCGGGCAAGAGGATCGCGAAGGGCTCATCGCCGATCACGTCGCGCGCGCACCAGATGGCATGGCCCAGCCCCAGCGCGCCCTGCTGGCGGATGAAGCTGGTCGAGCCGGCGGGCATGTGGATGCGCTTCAGCTCGTCCAGGATGGCGGTCTTGTTCTTGGCTTCGAGCGCGTGGTTCAGCTCGAAGGCGACGTCGAAATAGTCCTCGATCGCGCCCTTGTTGCGGCCGGTGATGAAGACGATGTGCTCGATCCCGGCCTGGACGGCCTCGTCGACCACGTACTGCAGCGCCGGGCGGTCGACGACGGGCAGCAGCTCCTTCGGGATCGCCTTGGTGGCGGGCAGGACACGGGTGCCAAAACCGGCAACCGGCAGGACGGCTTTCTTGATCGACATCGCTCTTCACTCTCCAGGCCAGCCGCGGGGGAGGCGCCGCGGCGGTGTTCAAATTCGGGAAACGGCGGGCGCCCCGCGCGTCTGTCCTCCAGGGTGTGCAATCCCCGGTCCAGACTTCCCCTAACACACGAAGCCTAGGCGAAGGTAAAAGTGTTCACCTCACCTTCCGTGGTGACGGAAACGGCTCGCCCAACGGGGCTTGCATCCTCGCGCAGGATGGCCAGCGCTGACGGGTCCGCGATGGCGAGGAAGCGCGCGCCGTCTTCGGTGCGGCAGGCGGCGATGCCGCGCTCGGGCCCGCTGCGCCCGTGGACCACGGTGAAGGTCTCCAGCGTGCCAGCGCCGGGGCGCTCTGCGATTGCCACGCGCGCGCTCGGCTTGGCGGCAGGTGCGGCACGCGTGAAGCCGGCGGGGCGCTCGGTCGAATAAACACCGGCAGCCTCCTTCGTCATCCAGCCGCCATTGGCGAGCACCAGGCCGAATGCCCCAGGCTGAGCCCGCAGGGCTTCAGTCATCGCTGCGATGCCATGGAGCGAGTAGTTATTTCCTGGCCCGCCAAAGAAGGGCAGGCCGCCCGTCAGTGTCAGGCCGCGCGTCTCGGCTGCCGGATCGATCCCCAAGGCCGAGCACGCCGAGAAGACGGCGCACGGGAAGCAGGAGTAAAGATCAAACAGATCCATCTGGTCGGCTGACTTTCCAGCCGCCTCCAGCGCGCGTGACAGCGCCACCTCCATCGCCCATGAGCCGTCCAGCCTCGGGCGCTCGGTCAGGAACTGGTCACCCGCCTCGCCTGCGCCATGCAGGTAGACCCGCTTCGCCGCGGGCACACCCAGCGCATCGGCCTTGGTCTCAGACATCAGGATCGCAGCCGCGCCCTGGTTCACCGCGTCCTGGGCCACGTGCCATTTGAGAAACGGGTCGGCGAGCTCGTAATTCTCATTGCTCGGCGTTGCCAGCCAGTCGGCCGATCGCTTAGTCGGGAACTGGCTGAAGGGGTTGCCTGCGGCGACCTTTGCGAAATCTTCGAACAGCGCAGACATGGCGGCGCGCTGCTGGCTGCGCGTGCGGCCCTCGCGCGCGGCGATGGCGTTTTCGAACAGGGCGTAGAAGTAAGGCGGGCTGACAAGGCCATGTTTGATCTCGTGGCGCGACAGCAGCATGTCGCCCATGCCCCGGTCCTCAAAGGGCGAGTCCGCGCCATCGGCCCAGTCGATCTCAACGCCATTGCGGCGCGCCGCCTTCGATGCCTTGTTCGCCTCGCTGCCCGCGATGAGCACGCAGTCAGCTTCGCCAGCGTGGATCGCGGCGGCGAATTCATTGACCAGTTCCTGTGGGCTCTGGCCGCCGACGCTGGAGTAGATCAGCCGCCCTGGCGCCGCCTTCAGGTCGCGCGCCAGCGTGCCCGGCAGGTTGGTGTTGTGCCCGTGAGGGTGATTGTCGCCCGGAACGGAGTCTTCGAAGATGCGCACGACCGCCAGCGTGTCGATCACATCCTCGATCCCGTTCGCCCCGCAGTCAGCCAGAGCCGCGCTCGAGGCAGCCGCCATGAGAGACAGCGGCGAGGGCGCGCCCTCTGCCCCCTTTGTGCCGTCCCAATGACTGGTGAATTGCCCAACGCCCACGAGAACGGGCATGTCTCCCTTGGCCATGCGAGGTCTCCCTTGATCTTCGCTGCCTTTCTAAAGCCTCTCGCCGCGTGCCGCGATAGTGGACGTGGGGTCAAGGTAATACCCTTTACCCCCTAGGGGGTATATGCTAGCGGACCGACATGAGAGACGAGACAAAGACGTCCGCGGCCAAGCGGCTGGCCCGAATCGAAGGCCAGGTGCGCGGCATCGCCCGCATGGTGGACGAGGATCGCTACTGCATTGATGTGGTGCGCCAGGTCCAGGCCGTGAAGGCGGCGCTGTCCGGGCTCGAAGCGCTGGTGCTCGAGGATCACTTGGACACCTGCGTGGAAACCGCGCTCACCTCCGATGACATCGGTGCGCGGCGCGAGAAGGTCGAGGAACTGGTCGCCGTCCTCGGGGGCCGCAAGAAATGACACCTCTCAAAGCCACGCTCCTGCTGACAGCAGTGCTCGGATGCTCTGCCATGGCTGAGGCGCGCCCGGTGTCCTATCCCGGCGGCTGGACGGTCATGCAGCGCAACACCGGTGATTTCTCTAGCCTGCATGTGCACTACTCGCCCACCTTTCAGGATTCCGTCGGCGCCTATGTCGAGCACAATTGGGAAGGCGATTACACATTCGCCGGAGGCCAGTACAACCGCCTTGTGAAACGCTGGAACACGCCGAAATCCCAGGCCAATCTCTATCTCAACCTTGGTGCAGGCTACGCCGAAACCTTTGATGAAACAGATGAAGGACTGGCAGGATTTGCGGGCGTCGCCGCCGATTGGGAGACCCGGCGCTGGTTCACCAGCTATCAGGTGCGCGCTTACGATCTGGGCTTTGACCGGGACGTGCACCATAATGCCCGGGTCGGCGTTGCGCCCTATATCGGCGACTTTGGCGACCTGCACACTTGGCTGATGCTGGAAGTGCACAATTCACCCGAGGCCGACACACCGACCACGCTCACTCCCCTTGTACGCTTCTTCTATGGGGTCCAACTGGTTGAGGTGGGTTACACGCCGGAAACCGAGCGTTTCTTGGCAAACTGGATTGTCCGTTTCTAAGGAGAAACATGATGATGAAAAATATACTCGCAGCGCTGGCGCTCAGCGTCGCCGCGCCGGTGGCGGCAGCCGAAACGCCCGCCGCCGAGACCGCGGCCACCTCCGCAACGCTGATCACCGCGAAAGTGAACGGCATGGTCTGCGATTTTTGCGCCCAGGCCGTCACGGTGATGTTCAACAAGGACGATGCCGTGGAGGCGGTCGAGGTCGATCTCGACAATGGCGAGATCCGCGTGACCCTGAAGGATGGCGCGGCTATGGCGGATGAGCGGGTGGAAGAGCTCGTCACCAAATCGGGCTACGATCTGGTGGAAATCCAGCGCGCGAACGCATGAGCGAGGCCGCCACTCACGCAACCGAGGTAAAGTCGCCGAGCATCCTGCCGGCGATGCTGTCCCTGTTCACATCGACGGGCACACTGATCTGCTGCGCATTGCCCGCGATGCTGGTCACCCTGGGCATGGGCGCGGTGATGGCAGGCCTGATCGAAACCGTGCCCTGGATCACCTGGCTCGGCAAATACAAGCACATCACCTTCTCCGTGGCAGGGGTTGTCCTGGCGGCCGCAGGGGCCTGGCAATGGCATGCCCGCACGCTGCCGTGTCCAGCTGACCCGGCAAAGGCGCGGGCCTGTGCGCGGCTGCGTCTGGCGGGCTGGGTGATGTGGTGGATAAGCGTTGCCTTCTTCAGCGTTGGCGTGTTCTTCGCCTATTTCGCGGCCGACATCTTCTTCTAGCGCCTGCGCGGGTACCGGGCCCTTCCATTACATTTCAGAAATACTGCTATTGCCGTTGGTGCTGCCTTCGCGACAGGCGTATTTGCGCAGCTGTCAGACGACCCCAGGAGGCTTCCATGACACGCATGTTTGCAACAGCAGTATCCGCCATCGCCCTCATGTCCGCCCCGGCACTCGCCCAGGTGACAGAGGTTGAACCCGAAACGGCCGTCGAAGCCGAAGCGTCCGCAGCCGCGGTTGCAGAAGCAACGACCTATGAGGTTGAGACCGAGGTCGAGACCGAAATCGAAACCGAGGCAGACGCCGAGACAGACGTCGAGGACGACAGCGACGAGATCGAGCCCGAGACCACCGACGCCATCGATGAGACCATCGACGAGGCTGAGGAAGAGATCGAAGAGGTGAGCGAAGAGGTCGAGGAAACGACCGAGGAGATCATCGAAGAGGCCGAAGAGACCTATGAGGAGCTCGAAGACGAAGTCGAAGAGATTGACCTCGAAGCCGAGACCGACATGGAGACGGATGTCGAGGTCGACGAAGACTAAGTCCCGATCGATCCCGATGTCCCAAGCGCCCCGGACAGAACGTCCGGGGTGTTTTTCTATGGCCACGCGTGGCTCGTCGTTGCGCTATGGCTGGCGAGGGCCTGCCTGAGATCAGTCTTCAATCACCGGCGCGAGATCGACGACCAGGGTTTCGGTGACCGTCAGGGCGCAATCGGGATCGCCTTCGCAGGCGGGCGACTGGACCGCGACCTCGCCATAGGTCGCTGTGTGGCGCGTGCCGGCCAGCGCAGGATCGCAAAGGCTGAACTCGGCGGGCTGAATCTCGCCACTGTCCAATACGAAATAGCAGGCAATGTCGCCCATCTGGACGTCGCTAATCTCGATCACCCCGGTTTCAGGTGGCGGCGCATCCGGTATCGAGGCGGCGTCTTCTCCGGGCTGGCCGCAGGCGGTAAGCACAGCGGCCGCGACGGCGAGGCCTGAAAGACGGAAAAGGCGAGGCGGCATGGGCATGTCTCCTGCGTGACGCCGTGCCGTCATCGCAGTATTCGCGCGCCCGGTTCAAGTTTTCTGCGCTTTTGGTTCGAAAAATGCGGTGGTTAACCCGCAGGCAGGGTTTGGTTTACGCCCCCGAAACTTGGCCCGTGTTTTATCAACTCCATCGACGGAGCGGACGCGAGAAACGCTGGCTGCCTTCCCGGTCAAGACATGCAGATCGATGGCGCGCCCGCGTGCGCCAAACGCCTGCGCCTTGCCCGGAAGTCAGACGGAGGATCGCAGCCAAACCGGGTCACACATTTGGGGTAGAGTATACAATGAAAGTTCTCTGGGTCGAAGATCATGAGCCTGTGCGAGACATGCTGGCGATCGCTGCAGACAAGGCCGCGCGCGCCCGCGTTCAGGTTGATCTGGTCATGGCCGCCACGCTGATGGAAGCCGAAACGCGCCTGCGCCTGGAGCGGTTTGACCTCGTCATGCTCGACCTCACCCTGCCCGACAGCTTTGACCCCGACATGACCGTCGCGCGTATTGCCAATATGGGCGGTCACCGCATCGCGATCGCATCGGCCAGCGAGAACCGTGACACGGTGAATGAAACCGCCCGACGCTGCGGTGCCAACATCGCCCCAAGCGCGGTGGGCAAGGGCAGCCTGCCCTTCAACCGCTTCATCCAACGCCCCGACGCGTTCGAGGACTTCTTCCTCGCCCAGCTCGACGACACCCCGGCAAAAGGCGCTGTGGCCGCCTGATCTGCCCCACACTCCATTAAACCCCATGAAAGCCCGGCCGCGCGCCGGGCTTTTTTGCAATC
>JBCBGD010000147.1:0-6501 GCA_038527085.1 Pseudomonadota bacterium
CCGCGCGGCTGTGCGCTCGGTTGCGATCATGAGCGTGGCGGAGTCGCCAGTCCTATGCACAGTCGCCTCTGGCATCAGCTGAAGAGCGCCTATAGCGGCACTGGGGCCTGCGCCTTCCAGCTGGGCGCGAGCGCGCCAGGTGCCGGCGCCTTTTCCTTCAAGGGTCACTTGGAAACCGGTGTTGCTCGCCAGGGCAAGGCGGACGGTGCGGGGCGTTGGTGTGTTGGTGGAGACCTGCAGCAGACTTCCCGTCATCACGGGCGCGCTGGCTGGTGCCATCGGGACAGCTTCGCCTGCCACCGACAGCGCGAGCTGATCGCCGCGGTGAACCCTTCCATCGTCTGTCCAGGCGACGAATTGCGGACCAACGGAGAAGGAAACGCGGTGGGTGATGTCTGCATGGGCGCCGGAGGCCACGGCAAGGCTGGCGACAACCAGGGCGAACAGCATCGCGATTTGTCTGACACTGCGCACCGGTAAACGCCTCGCTTCGTTTCTTGTCTCGCTGGTAACAAAGCAGAAACCGTGCCGGATTCGCGGCGCCCGGCCATGGTTCCCTTTCGCGCGGATTTGCTCTAGCCAAACACTTGGTAAACGAGACACTCGAGGAGACGCGCCATGGCCGATGACTGGAACATGCCCGAAGGCAATCTGATGGCGGGCAAGCGCGGTATCGTCATGGGCGTGGCGAACCAGAACTCCATCGCTTGGGGCATTTCCCGCCAGCTCGCCGCCCAGGGCGCGGAGATCGCCTTCACCTATCAGGGCGAGAGCCTTGAGCGGCGCGTGCGGCCCCTGGTGGAGTCCATCGGCATGGACACGATGATCCCCGCTGACGTGACCGATGACGCGTCGATGGACGCCGCCTTCGCCGCCATCAAGGACAAATGGGGCACGATCGATTTCCTGGTCCACTCCATCGCCTTTGCCGGCAAGGAGGAGCTGCAGGGCTCCATGGTCGCCAACACGACGCGCGAAGGCTTTCGCCGCGCCATGGACATTTCCGTTTACAGCTTCATCGATTGCGCGCGCCGGGGCGCTGAGCTCATGCCAGACGGCGGGGCGATGATCTGCATGACTTATCTGGGCGCTGAGCGCACCGTGCCGAGCTACAATGTCATGGGCGTCGCCAAAGCCGCGCTGGAGGCCAGCACACGCTATGCCGCCCGCGACCTCGGCCCCCAGGGCATCCGCGTGAACGCCATCAGCGCCGGCGCCATGCGCACGCTCTCTCTGGCAGGCATCCGCGGCGGCAAATCCCTCATGGGCACAGGCCGCGACTGGTCCCTCCTGAAGGAAGACACCCGCATGGAAGGCGTCGCCGGCGCCGCGCTCTACCTCCTCTCAGACCTCGGCCACTCCATCGCCGGCGAAGTCATGCACGTGGATGCGGGCTTTCATGTGGTGGGGGTCCCGGACCTGCCGGAGGGGTAGGGGAAATGCCGAACTTGGCCGTTGCATGAAAGCACCGCGCTGGCTCTGGACAGTGACGAGGTCGGCTTTGTTTTTCACGCTTGCTATATCTGTCCTGAACAATTACTGATACGTTCATTGTTCAAGTGGAAGGTACTGCGATGACCAAACTCCACCTCTTCGTTGGCCATCCGCGCTCCGGCAGCCTCTCCCATGCGCTCGCGGATAGTTACCAGCGCGGGGCTGAAGTGCAGGGAGCTGAGGTTCGGCGTCAGGATATGTCGGACATGGAGTTCGATCCTGATCTCAGCGATGGCTATCACAGGCGCAAGATGCTGGAGCCGGACCTGTTTGACTTTCGCCAGAATGTCGAATGGGCCGACCATCTGGCCTGGATCTACCCGACCTGGTGGGGCGGGATGCCGGGGAAGATGAAAGGCCTGGTTGACCGGTGCTTCCTGCCCGGCTGGGCCTTCCAATACCACGACAAAGGCCATGGCTGGGACAAGCTGCTCGCGGGCAAGACCGCCGACGTGATCACCACCGCCGACACGCCAGCCTGGTACTCCAAATGGGGCTACAACAATGCCGGCAAGAACATGGTCACCAAGCAGGTGCTCGGCTTCTGCGGGGTGAAGGTGACGAGCTACACCCAGTTTGCAACGGCCAAGACAGCCGACGAGAAAAAGATCGAGGACTGGAAAAAACGCGCCCATTTCTATGGCGCAGAGGCCGGGCGACGCTAAGCTGGCGCGATGAAGACATCGCCCGAGACCCATGAGCCTCTGAGTGCAGACTTTCCGGCCTATCAGGAAGCCGATATGCGCGCGCGTGCAATCGCGTTTCATGGGGCTATGGCGTCGCGCCGGTCGGTCCGCGCGTTCAGCAACGCACCTGTCGAGCGCGCCGTGATCGAGCATTGCGTGCTGACAGCGGGCGGTGCGCCCTCAGGCGCCAATCACCAGCCCTGGTTCTTCGCCTGCGTCGGCAGCGCCGAGAAAAAGCGCGCCATTCGGGAGGCCGCCGAGGCCGAGGAGCGTGACTTCTACGCTGGCAAGGCGGGCGGTGAGTGGCTGGATGCCCTCGCCCCCATCGGGACAGATTGGCTAAAGCCCTATCTGGAGACCGCGCCGTGGCTGATCTGCATCTTTGCCCAGCGCCGGGGCGGGGTGCGTGCGGGCGAGGACAAGAAGAATTACTACATCCACGAAAGCGTCGGCATCGCCACGGGGATGCTCATCGCTGCCTGCCACAATGCTGGCCTCGCGACGCTCGTGCACACGCCAAACCCCATGGGCTTTCTCGGCGAGATCTGCAACCGTCCGCCCACGGAGAAACCGTTCCTGATCTTGGTTGCCGGGCGTCCGGCCGACGGCGCCATGGTGCCGAAACACGCCCTTGAGAAGAAGCCGCTTGGCGAGATCGCCAGCTTTCTCTAGCTCAGGCGCCTGCAGCCGCGATGCCGGACGCGAAGCCCGGTGCTTCAGCGTCCAGAAAGTCGATCAAGGCGCGCTCCGCGGGAGACACCTTACCGTCCCAGCGCAACCGTTTGAGAAACCAGTCGCTCTCGCTCGATGTGACTTCGGCTCCAGCCTTGTCGGCGGCTTCCTTGGCCGCGCGCCGCGCCTTGGCGGCTTTTCCAGGCTCGAAAGTGACCCGTTCAAACCAGCCATCGCCTGACACGGCAGTCGACAAATTCGCGAGGATGCCGCCGCCTGGCGCTTTCAGCCAGTTTTCGCGCGCCAATGCCCGCCCTTCCGTGATCGGATCGGGATGGGCCGCGGCGATGAGGTGATTGCCGATTGTCCGTGCAAAGAGATCATTCCAGCTCTTGGTGTTCGGCGCCGAAGCGATCTTATCGTTCGTCTGGAACAAGATGCTGGCCTCGGCGCGCGTCACCCAGAGGGCGCCATCGCTCGATTGTGCGTATACGGCGCGGCGGACCTGTTCGACATGCTTGTCCTGCGCGGCGCCGTTGGAAACGATCTTGTCGCAAATGGCCTTGAGCGTGAAAATCCCAAGACGCGGCGGCGCGCCTTCGGCTTTCCTCAGCACGGCAAGCAGCAACTCCAGATCAACATCGAGCGGACCGTTTTCCCGCTTAGCGATCAGCCCCATGAGCCAGTTGGCTTCATCGTCGCTGACCCAATTCTGCGGCGCTTCGTGGGTCAGAAGGTAGTCACAGACCGCTTCAACGAAGCGCGAATCCCATGCGGGCGAGGTCTCAGTGAACTTTGGCGATAGGGCAAACAGGGATTCTGCTTCCGCGCGGCTGACGAGGCCATCCTGAAACACATCGGAGATGCGTTGTTCTGCTTCGCTTCGCGTAGCCTGACCCAAGGCCACAATCCGCTTCAACAGCGCGCGTTCCATAGCCTCTGCCACGTCTGATCACCCTCCTGTGGAGTTCCGTTTGATCAGGCGTGTTTAGGGGCAGTTGGTTTCGAAGCGCTTAAGTGTATCCGGATCGCATGCTGGCTACTGGTCCAGCTCGACGTCCCAATAGAGGTAGTCCATCCAAGTCTCGTGCAGGTGGTTGGGTGGGAAGCGGCGCCCGATCTCCTGCAGCTGGTAGTTGGTGGGCCGCACGGGCGTGCGCCCTGGGAACATCGCGGCATCCTTCGGCATGCGACCGCCCTTGCGCAGGTTGCAGGGCGAGCAGGCAGTCACGATGTTAGTCCAGCTTGTTCGTCCACCACGCGAGCGGGGCACAACGTGGTCGAACGTCAACTCGTCTTCCGACCCGCAGTACACGCACGAAAACCCGTCCCGTAGGAAGAGATTGAACCGCGTAAAGGCTGGCGGACGGTCCTGGCGAACAAATTCGCGCAGCGCGATGACGCTTGGCAGTCGCATCTCGAAGCTGGGGCTGCGTACGACATGGTCGTATTCAGCAATCACCTCGACGCGGTTCAGGAACACGGCCTTGACCACATCCTGCCATGGCCAAAGCGAAAGCGGATAATATGAGAGCGGACGAAAGTCTGCGTTCAGAACAAGCGCAGGACGCCCGTTTGGAGGGAAACCAACAACTTCAGCCACGAATGCCTCCGTGGGTCAAAAGTCCGTTTCGGATCGATGCAGCGCGAATAGTGGCAGCAACCTCCCTTGCTGAAACCTGCAATACGCGATTCTTGGCGACAAGTTTATGACAGAGTCCAGAGGTTGGAAGCAAAAACCGCAGGCAAGGCGTCGCAGGGGCTTTTGACGTGCCCTCCCGTCTTCAGTTTGGAGGCGCAACGGCGCTGTCCCGGTGGTGATTGAACCAGGCCCAGAGCAAGTGCGTGGCCACACCGCGATAGGGCGCCCAACTGCCCGCCAATTGCGTGAACGCCTTGGGCGCATGACGCTCATCGGCGCCGCTCAGCAGGCGGTAGCTTTCCATCAAACCGACATCGCCGGGTGGGAAGGCGTTCAAGTCTCCGGTCGTGGTCATCATAAAGATTTCGGCAGACCAAGGCCCGATGCCCTTGATCGCCACGAGATCGGCGACGGCCTCTTCGCGCGGAACGTTCCGCAGGCGATCGAAACACAGGGCCTTCGTTTGCGCCGCATCCGCAATCGCCTTCACATACTTCACTTTGGCCCCAGACAATCCAGCTGCGCGTAACTCTTCGAAACTGGCTTCCAGAACCGCCTCAGCGCTCACCTCTCCGACCAGCGCTTCGACGCGGCCCCAGATCGCAGCACCCGCCTTTGTTGAGACCTGTTGGTAGGCGATCATCCTGGCGAGCGTGGCGAACTCGCACGTCGATACCCGCCACTGAGGCAGGCCCCGCTCGCTATAGGCGCGGGCCAGGGCCTCATCGGCTGCTGCCAGTGCTTCACACCCGGCTCGGATTTCGTCCTCGGTAGGCGCGCTCACAGGATATCCTCCAGCGGAAGATCCGCGATCTTGTTGCCAAGGAAATAGACGCCATCCCCGCGCAGGCTTGTGGTGAAGAACCCGCCATCGGTGGAGGCGGCCTCGAGTGCGTCAATGGCCTGGCGAGTCTCGTCCGTGAGCAGGCCCTGCGTCGCCAGGGCGGCCCGAAGCTCATCTGCACGTTCGATGCGCACACTGGCCGCACCGCGGAGTTCGCCAGCCTCGCGCGAGAGATCCGCTTTCGCGCCTAGCGAGGCAGGCCCCCACTCCAACAGCACTTGGGGCACGAGCAACGCGCCGCCATCGTTCAGCGCGTGGCGCAATGCGACCAGTAAATCTCCACTGCGCGCATAGGCGCTGGCGCCCTGTTCTAGCTCGGCCCTCAAGATCGACGGGCCGATTTCGCGGCCGAGGAAAGCTGCCTCGTCTGGCGGCGTCTCTTCCAGAACGACACGCTGCCAGTGGGTTTCCAATTGCAGTGTTTCCGGCTCGCTCGGCACCTGGCGCAGGTGAAACTCGAAATCGTCCAGTGCACCAAGTGGGTCGCCCGACATGGCAAGGCTCGCCTCGTCCAGCGACAAAGAGATGCGTTCGATCACGCCTTCCGGGTTCCAGCGCAAACTGCCGGCAGATTTCGCACCGAGCAGCAGCGAAACGTCTTCGGCTTCACCACCCTCCAGAGCCACGGTGTTGCGTCCGGGCGAGCGGGCGATGACATGGTACCAGTCCCAGGGCTGCATGGTCATCTGCAACTCCTGGCCACGCCAAACCGGTCCGCGCGCTTCGCCATAGATCGGTTTGTCCACGGTCAGCGTGAAGCGAAACGGAAATCCATCGAGGCGCTTTTCGGTGTATTCGACGATGGCGCCGCGCGCGCGCTCATTGTCGATCCACTGGTCAACACTGTCTTCGAGAATACCGCGGGCGACATACCAATAGGCCGTGTAGGCACCCAACAGAATGAGGGCGATGGCGAATGGCACCCAGATCCAGGCGCCAGAGCGTTTCTTGCCAGTAGATGCCATGTCAGGCGGCCTCCAAATCTTTTCGCGTGCGGCCCTGTCGATTGAGGCCTTCCTCTAGAAGCCGCGCCGAGGCCGGCTCGATTACCCCTTCCAGTGTTTGCATCAGCGCCTTGCGGTCCAGTCCGGGCTCGATTGGCGGCAGGATTTCGAATACCACCGTGCCTGGCGTGCGCACAAAACCGCGCGCAGGCCAGCAGA
>JBCBGD010000148.1:0-6493 GCA_038527085.1 Pseudomonadota bacterium
AGGTGCGCTCGGCTGGGTCGGCTTCATCAGCTTCGGCGCGCTGTACTGCCTGACGCCGTGGCTCTGGAAGCGCGCCAGCCTCTACTCCATGAAGCTTGTCGAATGGCATTTCTGGATCGCGACGATCGGCATCCTCTTTTACATGATCTCCATGTGGTTCGCAGGGATCATGGAAGGCCTGATGTGGCGTGCCTACAACGAGTTCGGCTTCCTGGAATACAGCTTCGTCGAAACCGTAGAGGCCAAGCATATCAGCTACATCATCCGCATGCTCGGTGGCCTGATGTACTTCGCCGGCGCGCTGATCATGGCCTACAACCTCTGGCGCACGGCCATGGGTCACACCGCGCCCGAGCAAGCCAAACTCAACAGTGAAACAGCTTCGGATGCATCGCCCCAGGGCGCTCTGCAACCAGCTGAATAGGGAGGACCATCATGGGACTGATGAACAATCATGGCCTCCTGGAGCGCCACTCACTCTTGCTCACCGTGGCGATCCTGATCGTCGTTTCCATCGGCGGGATCATCCAGATGGCACCGCTCTTCTACATGGAAAACACCATCGAGAAGGTAGACGGGATGCGTCCCTACACACCGCTCGAGCTGGCGGGGCGCGACATCTACATCCGCGAGGGCTGCTATGTCTGCCATAGTCAGATGGTGCGGCCCCTGCGCGACGAGGTCGAGCGCTATGGCCACTACTCGCTGGCGGCCGAGAGCATGTACGACCATCCCTTCCAGTGGGGCTCCAAACGCACCGGGCCGGACCTTGCGCGCGTTGGCGGCAAGTACTCCGTCGAGTGGCAGGTCGACCACCTGGTTGATCCGCGCTCGGTTGTGCCCGAAAGCATCATGCCACCCTACGCGTTCCTGATGGACAACACGCTTCGCTATGGCGACATTGCCGACAAGCTGCGCGCCCAGTCCATGATCGGCGTGCCCTACACGCCAGAGATGATCGAGAACGCCAAGGCCGATCTTGAGGCTCAGGTGAATCCCAACGCCGACTATGAAGACCAGGACGCCTTGGTGGCCCGCTACACCGAAGCATCCGGCCGCGAGGGCACCATTCTGGTGCGCGACTATGACGGCGATCCGGACACGATCACCGAAATGGATGCGCTGGTCGCCTACCTGCAGATGACGGGCACGCTCGTCGATTTCTCGGTCTACGAGGCCGAAGACCTGCGCAACCGCCGCTAGGAGAGACTAGCCATGTATGAAGCCTTATCGAGTTTCGCGCAGACCGGCGGCCTGATCTACTTCGTCGCCTGTTTCCTCGGCGCGCTGGTTTATGCCCTCTGGCCGCGCAACCAGGCGACCTTCGACGCCGCTGCAAATCTTCCCCTGTCTGACAAGGAGCCCGGTGATGAGTGATCACGGGAAAGACATCGACGCCCACAGCGGCATTGAAACCACTGGCCATGAGTGGGACGGCATCAAGGAGTTGAACAATCCCTTGCCGCGCTGGTGGCTGATCACCTGGTACGCCACGATCGCCTGGGCGGTGGTCTACATGATCTTCATGCCCGCCATTCCGGCGCTTCCGGGCCTTGGTACCAATACGCCGGGGATTCGCGGTCATTCCGATCGGGACAACGTCGCTGCCGCTGTGAATGAGCTGAAGTCGGCGCGTCAGGTGCAAGGTGCGGCGCTGCTGACGGCCTCGCTGGAAGAAATCGAGACCGACCGCACGCTGCAGCAGTTCGCCATGGCCATGGGCGAGTCCGCTTTTGGCGACAATTGCGCGACCTGCCACGGCGCGGGCGGACGCGGATTCAAGGGCTATCCCGCCCTGGCCGACGATGTCTGGCTGTGGGACGGGACGCTGGACGGTATTGAGTACACCATCCGCCACGGCATACGCCATGAGACCGATCTAGACACGCGGTTCTCCGCCATGCCGGCCTTTGGGCAGATGGGCATGCTGGACGCTAGTCAGATCAATGATCTTGTCGAGCATGTGGTCTCGCTGTCTGGCGGGGAGTTTGACGCTGATGCCGCCGCACGCGCCGCGGACCTGTTCGAGGTCCAGTGCGCCAGCTGCCACGGCATTGACGGAGCGGGGATGCGCGAGCTCGGCGCGCCAAACCTGACCGACAATGAGTGGCTCTATGGCAGCGCGCGCGAAGACATTTACGCGACGATCTACAATGCGCGGAACTCCCATATGCCTGCCTGGCAGGGCCGCATGGACGATGCCACGATCAAGGCTGTGGCGGTCTACGTCCACTCCCTGAGCGGCGGCGAGTAGGAGCGCCCCGCCATGAGCAAGGTCACCCTGGACCTGCAGCGAGCACCGAAAAAGCCGGTGCCCCCGCCGCCGCAGGACCTCTATGCCAAGCGCGCGCAGATCTATCCGAAGCTGGCCCATGGCAAGTTCCGGATGGTGAAATGGGTGGTGATGGCGCTCACGCTTGGCGTGTATTACCTCGTGCCGTGGATTCGCTGGCCGCGCGGGGAGGGTGTGCCGGATCAGGCGGTGCTGGCCGACTTCGCAGGCGAGCGCTTCTACTTCTTCTTCATCGAGATCTGGCCGCAGGAGATCTACTATCTCACGGGCTTGCTCATCCTGGCAGCGCTCGGGCTTTTCCTCGTCACTTCACTCTTTGGCCGGGTCTGGTGCGGATACACTTGCCCTCAGACAGTCTGGACGGACCTCTTCATCTGGGTCGAGCGCGCGTTCGAGGGTGACCGCGCCGCGCGTATGCGCCTCGACAAGGCACCGCTCAGCGCAAACAAGGTGCTCAGGAAGTCCGGCAAGCACCTGGTCTGGGTGCTGATCAGTTTCCTGACGGGCGGGGCTTTCATCCTCTACTGGCACGACGCGCCGACCATCGCGCGCACCTTCTTTGTCGGTGAGGCGCCCCTCTCGGCCTATTGGTTTGCGGCGATCCTCACGGCGACAACCTACTTTCTGGCCGGCGCCATGCGTGAGCAGGTCTGCACCTATATGTGCCCCTGGCCGCGCATTCAGGGCGCTCTGACCGACGAGCACGCCTTGAACGTGACTTATCGCTACGCCCGTGGCGAGCCCCGCGCGCCCATGCGCAAGGACACAGACTGGTCAACGCGCGGCGACTGCATTGACTGCGACCAGTGTGTTCAGGTCTGCCCCATGGGTATCGACATCCGCGACGGCGCGCAGCTTGAATGCATTCACTGCGCGCTCTGCATTGATGCGTGCGATCAAATGATGGACAAGATCGGGCGTCCGCGCGGCCTCATCGCCTATGACACCGACCATGCGGTGGACGCCGTTGCGCGCGGCGAGAAGCCGAAATACAAATTCTTCCGGCCGCGCACGATCCTCTACGCAGGTCTGATGACATTCATCGCATCGCTGATGATGTTTGGCCTGTCCACACGGGCGAGCTTCGAGATCAACACGCTGAAGGATCGCAGCCCGCCTTTTGTGCAGCTGGCTGACGGCTCGCTCAGAAACGGGTATACTCTTAAGTTGGTGAACAAGACCGCAGAGCCGCGCACGATGCAGATCGACGCGGCGGGTCTCACAGGCGCTGAGCTTGAGATCATTGGCATTGAGAGCGACGGCGATACGGCGACCTTGCCCGTGGCGCCCAATGGCGTGGACCGTTTCCGACTGCTCGTGACCGTTCCGCCCGGCACAATTGAGCGCCAGGGCCACATCACCTTCACCGTGACGGACACCCAAACCGGCGAAACCTACGAGAACAGGGTGTCCTTCCGGGGCCCCTAAGGGAGACAAGCCATGAGCTATGCAGACACCGAAACCCCCGCCGGCAAAGAGCTGAAAGGCTGGCATGTGCTGCTCATCATGCTCGGCTTTTTCGGGGTGATCTTCACGGTGAACGGCGTGTTCCTCTACCACGCCATCACGACCCACCCCGGAGAGCACGTTGAGAAATCCTATCTCCAGGGGCTGAACTACAATGACCGCCTCGACGTGCGCGCCCTGCAGGCTGAGCGCGGTTGGCAAGCGGCGATGGGGATCGAGAATACCGCACTGGTCGCCCAGATTGATGACGCAGAAGGCCAAGGTGTCAGCCGTCTCGCAATCACCGCCCTGTTGCGCCGCACAGCCAGCAACGATCCCGATGTGACGGTGGAACTCAACCAAGTCGGCAACGGCGCGTACGCTGCAGAACTCCCTGAACTCCAGTCAGGTGCTTACGAGGTGGAGCTGACGGCATTCGAAGGAAGTGAGCGGCAAGCTGTGCTCGAAGCCCGCAAACGATTGTACGTGCCATGACAGACGTCAGCGTCTCCGGCGGTGGATGCCCGAGCGGACTGGCCCCGCCCAGTCAGGTCGTGGCGCCTCGCGATGTGTCGCCGTTTGTGGTGAGCAAAGGGGCGGTGAACACAATTGACCTCAGCGTCAGCGGCGCGCGCTGCGGCGGTTGTCTGTCGAAAATCGAACGCGCCGTCTCGGAGCTGCCCGGCGTTGCGGAAGCGCGGCTGAACCTCTCCACGGGCCAGATGCGCGTGGCGTGGATAGGAGACCTAGCCGCCGAGCGTGTGATCGCCGCGATCAACGATCTCGGCTATCGCGCCTCTCCTCTCGATCCAGACCGGTCGACGGACGAGGCCAAGCGCGAAGAGCGCCGCTTGCTGACGGCGATGGGAATTGCGGGTTTCGCTGCGGCAAACATCATGCTGCTGTCGATCTCGATCTGGGCGGGCCATGACGAGATGGGCGAGATCACCAGGACCACGCTACACGCCATCTCCGGCGCAATCGCGATCCCTGCCGTCTTCATCGCAGGCCGGCCCTTTTTCGCCTCAGCCTGGGGTGTGCTCTCAAAGGGTCGGGCAAACATGGATGTGCCAATCTCGCTCGCCCTGATCCTCGCGCTCGGCGTGTCGATCTGGGAGACGGCGCTCGGCGGACAGCACGCCTATTTCGACGCCTGCGTGATGTTGCTCTTCTTCCTGCTGATCGGACGATTTCTCGACGCACGCTTGCGCCGCCGGGCTCACGCCGCAGCCAATGATCTTGCAGCGCTGCAGGCGCGTTCCGTCAGCCGAATCGGCAGCGGCGGACAGGTCGAATCAGTGCGCGCGAAGGACATTTCCGCTGGCGACTTGATGCTTGTTGCGCCCGGCGAACGCGTCGTGGTCGACCTCGACATCACCGAAGGCACAGCCGATGTGGACGAAAGTCTCGTCACGGGGGAAAGCACACCGATCACGGCCGCACCGGGCCGCCGGCTTTATGCAGGAACGGTGGTGCTGGGCCGCGCGCTGAAAGGCCGGGCCGTCGCCGCGGCGGCAGATTCCCTGATGGCCGACATCGCCCGCATGCTGGAGGCAGGCGAGCAGCGCAAGTCTTCCTACCGCAAGATCGCTGAGCGGGCGGTATCCCTCTACATCCCCTTCGTCCACAGCGTTGCGGCACTCACCTTCATTGGCTGGCTTCTGGCCGGGGCAGGGGTGCGTGAAGCAATCTTTGTGGCGTGCTCGACACTGATCATCACATGCCCCTGCGCCCTGGCTCTGGCCGCGCCTGTCGCCCAGGTCGTGGCCGCAGGACGCCTGTTCAAGAACGGTGTGTTCCTGAAATCCGGCGATGCGCTGGAGCGGCTCGCGGGCGTGGACCATGTGGTGTTCGACAAGACCGGTACGCTGACAATCGGCACACCAAGGCTGAAGCCTGGAACAGTCAGCGACGAAGACCTCGCCGCCGCGGCATTGCTGGCGCGCGCCAGCCGCCATCCCCTATCCCGGGCCGTTGCAATTGCTGCCGGTCCGGGCCCGGTCGCTGAGCACGTGCGCGAGCATGTCGGCCTGGGTCTGGAAGCAGAGATTGAGGGTGAGCGTGTGCGACTGGGATCGGCTGAGTGGGCTGGGGGAAGCGACGAAAGCCCTGACGGCCCGTCCATCTGGCTGAGCCGGGGCGAGAAGGCACCGGTCCAGTTCAACTTTGAAGATCAGGTCCACGCGGATTCGATGGACGTCTTGGAAGGCCTGAGGCGGCGCGAACTCGATGTCGAGATCGTCTCTGGTGACAGCGAGGACAGCGTTGCGCGCGCGGCGAGCCGTCTTGGCATTTCGGCCTGGATGTCCAGGGCCACGCCCTCAGACAAGGTCGCGCGGCTTGAGCACCTGCGCAGCAAAGGGCGCAAGGTGTTGATGGTCGGCGATGGCCTGAACGATGCGGGCGCCTTGTCGCTGGCCCACGCCTCGCTCGCGCCGGGCGGGGCCATGGATGTCAGCCAGTCGGCCAGTGACGCGGTCTATAGCGGCGGCGGTCTGAGCGGTGTGCTCACCGTGCTCGACACGGCGGGGCGTGCGCGCGCGACCATGCTGCAGAATTTTGGATTGGCGGCGCTTTACAATCTGATTGCCGTGCCGATCGCTGTGCTGGGATACGCTTCTCCGCTCGTCGCGGCCATCGCCATGTCGGCCAGCTCGCTTGTGGTGACGCTGAACGCCTTGAGACAGAATTTCTGAGCGCCTATTTCAACGTTATGGCAGGTCTTCTCTTCCTCATTCCGATTGCCCTTTTCAT
>JBCBGD010000149.1:0-6484 GCA_038527085.1 Pseudomonadota bacterium
CAGCGGTGGCGTAAGGCGCTCTGGATCCTGCTCGCGCATCGTTTCCAGGTCGATGTCCTCGTTCATGAGCAACTTCATCCAGTCGAGCAATTCGCTGGTCGAAGGCTTCTTCTTCATGCCGGGCACTTCGCGCATGGCGTAGAAGGTCGTCAGCGCCTCCTTCACCAGCTTCTGCTTGATGCCGGGATAGTGCACATCGACAATCTCGCGCATCACCTGCTCGTCCGGGAATTTGATGAAGTGGAAGAAGCAGCGACGCAGGAAGGCGTCCGGAAGCTCTTTCTCATTGTTCGAGGTGATGATCACGATGGGGCGCTGCTTGGCCTTCACGGTCTCGTCGGTCTCGTAGACATAGAATTCCATCCGGTCGAGCTCCTGGAGGAGGTCGTTGGGGAATTCGATGTCGGCCTTGTCAATCTCGTCGATCAGGAGGATGGGGCGCTCATCGGCGGTGAACGCCTCCCAGAGCTTGCCCTTCTTGATGTAGTTGGAGACGTCCTTGGCGCGCTCATCGCCCATCTGGCCATCCCTGAGACGAGAGACCGCATCATACTCATAAAGCCCCTGCTGGGCCTTTGTGGTGGATTTGATGTGCCACTCGATCAGAGGCACGCCGAGCGCTTTGGCCACTTCGATGGCGAGCACCGTCTTGCCGGTGCCAGGCTCGCCCTTCACCAGAAGCGGGCGCTCAAGCGCGATCGCTGCATTCACCGCCACGCGCAGGTCATCGGTCGCGACATAATTTTCGGTGCCTTCAAAGCGCATGGGGGCCTCCTTCGGGGTCGTCTCTTTACTCGCGCGTGACATTAGGGCGAGAGCAGCGGAGCGCAACCGTTACGGTGGGGGAACAGCATCGCGAGGGAACTCAACGCTCGGACTCTCCTCGTTGCAAGCCTCCGCTCACGTTTTCACGCCGCATCCCGCAGCGCGCGAAACAAAGGGTTAATGAAATCGGGGCAATTTGTTCTGCAAATGTCGCGGTAAACCCGGAGCGCGTGCACGCCCATGCCCCTGAAACTGTCCCTCAAGCCCGGTGAGAGCTTCGTGGTCAACGGTGCGGTCGTGCGCAATGGGGATAGGCGCGGCGTGCTGCTTCTGGAAAACCGCGCCCGTGTCCTTCGTGAGAAAGACGTGATGCAGCCGGAAGAGGCGACCACGCCTGCGAAGGCAGCCTATTTCGCTGTGATGCAGATGTACTTGCTCGGCGAGAAAACCGGACCGTTGCACTTGCAGGCGCAGGAGGCCCTGTCGGCGCTGCTCAGAACACTGCCGAAAGGGCCGTCCCGTGCGCCGGTGCTGGCAGTGTCTGCTGCGCTTGCGGCTGGAAATCTCTACGGCGCCCTCTCTCGATGCCGAAAACTTGTCCAATCCGAATCGGAGGCGGCGTAATGGCCGACGGCGCAGAGATGGATTGGAAAGCCGGGAAGATCACAGAATGCGTCAGTCTCGACACGGCGATTGCCGGTCTTCGCGCAGGCACGCTGGCGGTCGGCACCAGTGTCGATCTCGGTGACGGCCTGATCGCGGAGTTTGGCGCGGCCGAAGACGCAGCCGGTCTGCTCGCACGTCTCGAGGCCCATGCGCGGCTGATCGACATTGCCTTGGGCGAAGCGCAGGAAACGCCACGCGCGCCTGCAACAGTATCGATCGACAGCCATGCAAAAGCGCTGCTGGACGCCATCAAGAACGCGCGTTAAGCGCCGCGCATGTCTCCTGAACTGATCTCCCTTTTTACCGCGTCCTTCGTGACGTTCTTCGTCCTGATCGACGCGGTCGGCGTTGCGCCGGTGTTTGCCACGCTTACCGCAGGGGGCAATGCTGCCTATCGCCGGGCGATGGCGATCAAGGCGACGATCGTAGCGTCAATCATCATTTTCTTCTTTGCGTTTGCAGGGGCCTGGCTACTCGGCGCGATGCACATATCGATCGCAGCGTTCAAGGCCGCTGGCGGCGTGCTCCTTTTCATGATTGCGCTGGACATGGTTTTCGAAAAGCGCACCGAGCGCCGGGAGAGCCGGGCAGAGGACGTGTTGGCTGACCATGTCGAAGACACGCCGCCCGACGACGTTTCGGTTTTTCCAGTCGGCATTCCGATGATCGCTGGGCCGGGAACGATCGCGACGGCCATGTTCTACATGGCAGAGGCCTCTGGCGTGATGGAAAAAGGCGTCATCCTTGCCGCGCTGGCCCTGAACCTCGTGCTGGTTCTTTTGATCTTCCTTGCCGCCGGGCCGCTGGTGCGGGCGATGGGGCCGTCAATTGCTGGCGCCCTGACACGCATTCTTGGCGTCATCCTCGCAGCTCTGTCAGTCCAACTCTTGATTGACGGAATTGGCGAAGCGTTTGGACTGCAGGTGGTTGGGTAACCAGTCCCAGCGCTACTCGTAGTATTCCAGCATTCTGACAGGCGAGCGCATGTAGCGCTGGAAGCTCAACATCACCATCCAGAACAGGGCCATGGCTGCGGCTGCGAGTCCCATGATCTCGAGCACATCTTCGCGTGACAACTCAACGCCCGTACGAGCGCTGTAGAGCACGTTACGTCCTGTAATCGCTTCCAGCGCGACGGCGCGGTCTCCTCCTGACTCCGCAACCAGCCGCGCGCGTCGAAGGTCAGTCTCATTGGACACATGCTCGAGCATGGCGAGCGCGGCGACTGGGCCCGTGGCGTCGACGATTTCATTGATCTGAGCAAATTGGGCATAGAGCGGGCCAAGCGCCTCGACATTGAGGGAGGTGAGAAATGCCTCTTCAAGGGCCACAGCCTGTTCAGCGGTTGTCGAGGTCGGCGTGAGGGCCTCGGTCATTGCAGCGCGCAAGACCGGCTCTGAGAGCGCTTCATCCATGTCCTGAGAGAGCTGTTCCCTGAACTCCGGTTGGAGGCGCGCCGCCCGGTCTGCCGCTTTCAAGAGGGATGTGGCTTCGCGGAGGTCCACGCTGGGTGGGGCGTCGAGTTGGTCTGTCAGCAGCCCAAGGCCCGTGATTCGCAGCGAGAAAGACTGTGTCGTCTCCCCTGCAAGCCAGTCTCGCCCATTGCGAACGAGATCCTCGAAGCTGCCGAGCACGGAAAAGCCGCGTTCTGCCGGAAAGATCACACGTTCCGATGTGCTTTCAACAGGCGGGTCAGGTTCGGCCTCAATGTCTGCGATAAGTGCTGTCTCGCCCAGATCCATGGAGGGTGGCCGGCTTGCCGTTTCGAAGCGGACCCGTACGTCGTTTGGCAGGAACAGGAGCGCGGCCCCGATCAACTGCTCATCTTTCGTGCCGAAGGGCACGGCCTGGGGCGCGGCCTGCTCGACAGCTTCTCTGTCGCGCGCATCGAGCATTTCGGGCGCAGCCAGCAGGAAGCCGCGCGCAGCAGGCATGTTCCGTTCGCGCAGCTGCAAATCTACGAGGCTCGCCCAATGGCCGCGCCGCTGCTCGTCTTCCACGGCCAGATCGGCAAACTGGCTTTTGATCTCGGCGCGCGTGGCCTCAAGCGCAGCGGGCCGCGGCGTCTGCGGAAAGTCCCGCGCGGCAAACACGCCCGACACAACGTTGGCCGCAAGGACCGGCAACAGCAGCAGCATCGCATTGAAGATGGCCGCCTGGGTCCATCCTGAGGACAAGCGAGACTGCCTTTTGCCAAAATCCATACGAAGGGGTCCGAGGGCTTTTCCGTTCCGGGGAAGGTGGGGTTATACGCACGCCACTGGCGCAAGAATCAAGCTTACAGTTCAGCAGGGCAGCATTATGACCCGACCGTCAGATTCCTAGACGAAGATTGCGTCACTGGCGTTACAGGAATGGTCTGAAAATTGCTCGCATAGCGGGTGAGCGCGCGCGCCCTGATTGCGTCACAATATTGCCAATTGCGCGTGACATCGCGCCTGAGTATAGGGGCGGCAGAAAGTGGAGTGAGTTCCATGGCGAAGAACGAACTAGACGGCTACCACCCCTCTGAATCGGAGGAGTTCATGAACGCCCGCCAGCAGGCCTATTTCCGGGCGAAGCTGGAGGACTGGAAAGATGACATCCTGAACGGATCCAAGGAGACGATTTCGAACCTCCGCGAAGAATCAGCCAACCACCCTGATCTCGTCGACCGCGCCTCGGCTGAGAGTGACAAGGCCCTTGAACTGCGCACCCGTGACCGCCAAAGAAAACTCATCTCCAAGATTGATGCTGCAATCCGCCGGATCGACGAAGGCACCTATGGCTACTGCGAGCACACTGGCGAGCCGATCGCCCTGAAGCGCCTGGAAGCGCGTCCCACGGCGACACTTAGCCTTGAGGCTCAAGAACTCCACGAACGCCGCGAACGCACGATCCGCAACGACTAGATCGGCGTTTTCCAGTCTGCACTGCTGAGGCGTCGGCGGATTGAGCTAGCCCTTTTGAGGCTCCGTTTTCACGAGAAACTGCGCGCGCAGCGCCGCGACGGGTTTTGCGCGGTCGGTCTGCCAGGCCTCGGCATGAACGGAGGTCATACGAGAACCCTGCTTGCGGACCACAGCCCTCGCGAACAAGTCCTCGGCCCGGCCGGACCTTAAATAATCGATCGTCAGGTCGATCGGCTTAGGAAGGCTTTCCAGGTCGCTGGCCAGATACACTTGCGCCATCGCGGTTATCTCGAGAAACGCCCCGATGGCGCCGCCATGAAGCGCCGGCAGCGCCGGGTTGCCGATCAGATGCTCGGCAAAGGGCAGGGTGGCGGTCATTTCATTGCCATGGACCTCGCAGCGCATGCCCAGCGTGTTGGCGAAGGGGATCCCCCCGATCAGCTCGTGGATGCTCTCGGCCCGGCTCATGGTTTGATGCCTTCCGCTTCCATGGCGCGTTGCATGCCGCCGCCAGCCCAGCGTGTCGGGTCGTTCAGAGCGAAGGTGGCCGTTGCCGTGGCGATGATCCGGTCTTTCTCACCGTGATAAGCGGTCGCCCGGCAGAAGGCGATGGAGCGGGTGACGTGGTAACACTCGGCCTCGGCCAAAACGTCCTCGCCCTTGGTGGCTGGGCGCATGTAGTCGATCCGAAGATCCAGCGTCGCCATAGACCTGAACTCGGTCAGCGCAGCGCCCACCGCTACGCCGCACAGATTGTCGAGAAGGGCAGTCAGCACGCCGCCCGCGATGACGCCGGTTTCTGGGTCGCCGACTAGATGCTCTTGCCAGGCAACCTTTCCCGTCGCGCGTGCCTTGTCGATCGAGACCATCTCGAACCCCAACGTGCTGGCCCAGGGAACGGCCGTCATGATCGTGTGCGCATGCTTGCGCATGAGCTCGTGGGCTTCTGGCGGGCGTTTGTCGGCCATGCGTGGGCGGGGCTCCTTGGTTGACGCTTACGTTAGCGTCGATAGCATCGCCCGAGCGACGTGAAAACACGCGGAAAATGTCCGGGAGGCAAGAAGTGGCTGATCAATCTACGATGCCAGAGAAGGTCTGTATTATCGGCGCAGGGTGCTCTGGATTCACCATGGCCAAGCGCCTGAAGGACTTCGGCGTAGTGTACGATTGCTTCGAGATGTCTGACGATATCGGCGGCAACTGGTACTACAACAATCCCAACGGCGCCTCGTCCTGTTATCAATCATTGCACATCGACACGTCCAAATGGCGGCTTGCCTTCGAGGACTTTCCCGTGCCCGAGGACTGGCCAGACTTCCCCCACCACGCACAGTTGCTGCAATACTTCCACGACTATGTGGATCACTTCGACCTGCGCGAGACGATCACTTTCAACACGAAGGTAGAAACCGCCCGCCGCGTCGAAGGTGAGGCTTGGGACGTCACACTTTCTACAGGCGAGACCCGGCGCTACCGAGCGCTGATCGTCGCCAATGGCCACCACTGGGACCCGCGGATTCCCGATGAATATCCCGGCGAGTTCGATGGCTACCAGATCCACTCCCACAATTATCGCGACCCGTTTGAGCCGTATGATTTTCGGGGCAAGAACGTCCTGATCGTGGGCGCGGGCAATTCGGCGATGGACATTGCCTCGGAGCTCAGCCAGCGCCCGATTGCAAAGCGGCTGATGGTGTCGATGCGCCGGGGCGTCTGGGTGCTCCCCAAATACATTGACGGCCAACCCGCCGACAAGGCCGTGCTTCCGGCCTGGATGCCTCAGAAGATCGGTCGTGCGCTGGCGCGTCAGAAGATCAAGTAGACCATCGTAAACATGGAGGATTATGGGCTCCCCAAGCCTGACCACGAGCCGCTGGATGCCCACCCGTCTGTCTCCGGCGAGTTCCTGACCCGCGTCGGATGCGGAGACATCGTTCCGAAAGGCGCGATGGAGCGGCTTGAAGCCGATGCGGTGGTTTTCGCAGACGGCTCACGCGAGCCGGTCGACGCCATCATCTGGGCAACGGGATACAAGGTCAGCTTTCCGTTTTTCGACGATCCGGAACTCACGCCGAAGCAGAATCAGTTCCCGCTTTTCAAAAGAATGGTGCGGCCCGGATACAACACACTGTACTTTTTGGGCCTCGCCCAGCCGCTCCCCA
>JBCBGD010000150.1:0-6470 GCA_038527085.1 Pseudomonadota bacterium
TACCGCGAAGAAGGCGTGGGCGACGCGTCGATCGCGCGGAAGGTGCGCAAGCTCGGCGAGCGGTATTTTGGCCTCGCCCGCGCGATGGACGGCGCGCTGGAGGGCGAGGAGGCTCTGGAAGCGGTTCTCTCGCGCAATGGGCTTGGACAGGAAAGCGTAGACGGTCTCGCCGATTATGCCCGCCAGGCGGACGCAGCCTTGGCTCAAACAAGCGAAGCGGAGCTCCTGGCGGGAGAGATTGCCTGGCCTGCGCCCTGACATGGCGGCTATGGGAAAGCTGGCGTTGCCATCCCGTCACCACCCCAGTAGGTTCCGCGCAAGATCACCGGGAGGCTTTTGCCCGGGCTGAAGGAGACCCTTTCCATGGCGGATCGCCTTGTCCTGTCCGTTGACGCAATGGGCGGAGATCATGCGCCAGGCGTGGTGGTCGAGGGCCTCCAGGCGTTCCTGAGGGGGCGCGAAAACGTGTCCTTCCTGCTGCATGGCGACGAATCGCGGCTCAAGCCTCTGCTTGACGCGGCGCCGGATCTGGCTCGCCTAAGCGACATTCGCCACACCGAAGACGCCATCGGCATGGAGGACAAACCCTCACAAGCGGTGCGCAAGCGGACCTCCAGCATGTGGCGCGCGATCGAGGCGGTGAAGAACGGTGAGGCCCAGGCCTCTGTGTCAGCTGGCAACACAGGCGCGCTGATGGCGATGTCGATGATGGCGCTGCGGCGGATGGACGGGGTCTATCGCCCGGCCATGGCGGCGCTCTGGCCCACCCTGCGCGGGCGGATCGTTGTTCTCGATGTGGGCGCAAACCTGGAGGCCGACGCCAACCAGCTTCTCACCTATGCCATCATGGGCGAAGCCTATGCCCGCGCGATTCGCGGGGTGAAGAAGCCGACGATCGGTATCCTGAATGTGGGCTCTGAAGAGCAGAAGGGGCATGAAGAGGTGCGCCGCGCTGCAGAGCTTCTGAAATCGAGCGGGCTGCAGCTCGACTATCGCGGCTTTGTGGAAGGCAATGACATCTCCGAAGGCACGGTCGATGTAGTCGTGACGGACGGGTTTTCCGGCAACATCGCCTTGAAGACCGCTGAGGGCACTGCGCGGCTCGTCGCGGGCTTCGTCAAGGAGGCGTTGACCTCATCCGTGCTCGCCAAGGCGGGCGCGGCGCTGGCGTCTGGGGGCTTAAGGCATCTGAAAGAGCGCATGGACCCATCCAATGTGAATGGCGGCGTGCTGCTTGGCCTGAACGGCGTGTCGGTGAAAAGCCATGGCGGAACCGATGCGAAGGGCTTTGCCACAGCCGCTGGCCTCGCGACCGACCTGGCCCTGAGCAACTTCAAGGACGAGGTCGCCGCCAGCCTGGCTCGCGTACGGGACATGGACGCAACTGACGCCTCTGAGACGGCCGCATGACCCGGCGCACCTCCCATATTCGCGGCACGGGCAGTTATCTGCCCGAACGGGCCCTCACCAATGACGACCTCTCGCGCATGGTCGACACAACAGATGACTGGATCCGCGAGCGCACGGGTATCGGCAAGCGCCACATCGCGGCCGATGGCGAGTTGACGTCGGACCTCGCCGCCGCGGCGGCGAACCGCGCGCTGGAGGCGGCTGGTGTGGCCGCCTCAGATGTGGACCTCATCATTCTGGCCACAACGACGCCGGACCAGACGTTTCCCGCCACGGCCACGGCGGTTCAGGCAAAGATCGGCATGGGCGAGGGGGCCGCATTCGACCTTCAGGCGGTGTGTTCTGGATTCCTGTTTGCTCTGGCCAATGCCGACAGCCTTCTGAAACAGGGGCTGTTCAACACGGCATTGGTGATCGGCGCGGAGACCTTCTCTCGCATCCTCGACTGGTCCGACAGGGGCACCTGCGTCCTGTTCGGTGATGGCGCTGGCGCTGTTGTACTGCGGGCGAGCGACGCCAGCGAGGGCGAGGGCGTGATCACCCACCACATCCGCACGGACGGTACTAAGAGCGATCTGCTTTATGTCGACGGCGGCGTGTCGAGCACCGGCACCATCGGTCACGTGCGGATGGAAGGAAACCGCGTCTTCAAGCATGCGGTGATCAACATTTCATCGGCGATTTCCCAAGTGCTGAAGGAGACCGGGCACACATCTGACGAGATCGATTGGTTCGTGCCGCACCAGGCCAACCAGCGCATCCTGAACGGCGTGGCGTCGAAGATGGGGATCAGTGAAGACAAGGTCGTCTCCACCATTGCCGAGCATGGCAACACCTCTGCGGCGTCGATTCCGTTGGCGTTGGACACCGCGGTGCGTGATGGACGGATCAAACCCGGACACCTTGTGCTGTCAGAGGCGATGGGTGGCGGATTCTCCTGGGGCGCGAGTCTTTTCCGGATGTAAATCAACCGCTTCGCGCGGATTTGTTTTGCAATGCTTCGCCTGCGCCTTAAAACTTTCCTTAATACTCGCGCCTTATTTGTTAACCATGAGCGGAGAGACAATCATGTCTGGCAAGACCATCACTCGGGCTGAGGTGACTGATGCCATCGTCAGCCAGGTCGGATGCACCCGTCAGGAATCTTCAGATCTGTTGGACGACGCCCTCGAAATGATCGGCAAGTCCCTGGAGTCCGACGGCGTGGTGAAGCTCTCTCGGTTCGGAAACTTCGTCGTGCGCGAGAAAAGCGCGCGGGAGGGGCGCAATCCCAAGACCGGGCAGGAAGCGATGATTTCCGCCCGCAAGGTCGTCACGTTTCGCCCGTCCCCGCTGCTGAAGTCCCGTGTCGATGAAGGACAAAGCAAATAGGAAGGACACCCCATGGGCGCAGCAGCAGCCGTTAAGCCGAAGATTGAAAAAGCCGCAGATGCCTATCGCTCGATTGGCGAAGCGGCCAAGGAACTCGGCCTGCCGACCCATGTATTGCGCTATTGGGAGACCAAGTTTCCCCGTCACGTGAAGCCTGTGAAGCGCCCCGATGGGCGTCGCATGTTCCGCCCGCAGGACCTCGATGGCCTGCGCGCGATCCAAACACTGGTGCACAAGCGCGGCATGACGCTGAAGGGCGCAAAGGCCTTGCTCGCCGAACAGGGCATTGAAGCCGTGCTGCGCGGCGAGGCGATGATCGTGCCCGCGGACCAGGCGCCGGACCGCCCCGCCGTGCACGACCTGCAGGACAAGGTGGCCAAAGCCTTTGGCGCAGAGACGCCAGCGCGCCTGGCGCCCGAAAAGCGTGAGCGGCTTGAGTCGGTGCTGACCGATCTTGTCGATCTCAAGGCGCGCCTGGACGCTATGCGCCTGCAGCAGGCGGCTTGAGATTTAGTTTAGCGGGGTTTGTCTTTCGGTCGGATAAGTTGGGATGTTTTGTGGCGACTCACAAAGCCTTCCTCGGCTGGCTTGATCACGTTCCCAATTTTGTGCGCCAACACGAGCAACGCGAAGGCGCAGGTGCCTTGCCGATAGACGAGAATAGCACCGAGCAGCAAGCGGAGCGCACAGGACATGTCCATTTAAACGGATTGAGAGTGCAACAATTGCTGCGCCCCCTGCCGGGGCATTCAAGCGCTATTTTTGGTCAAGTGGATTGGTTTTACGTCGCTTCGCTCTGACCCGGCAGCCTTGAGCGCAGTCCATCGCGAAGCGGGGACAAACAAGAATGCGCAGCCGAAACTATGACCGCTTTCATTTCGGCAGGCCCCTGCCGGGGCATTCTCCGCCTGATTTTGATCCCCCGGATCAAAATCTTGTGCTGCGCACCACCGGCTGCGAATGGTCGGAGCGAGAGGATTCGAACCTCCGACCCCCGGTCCCCCAGACCGGTGCGCTAACCGGGCTGCGCCACGCTCCGACCGAACGCGTTTGCTAATCCAGCCCGCCTCATAATGCAATTGCCAAACACGTATTTCGCTGCAACAGGGCAATGATGAGCGCAGCGTCTTTCTCATTTGGCGGGCTGGATGTCAGGCCTGGCACCCAGCAGGTCATCAACATCGAGATCAGCCAGCTGTCAAACTCCCTGCCCATGGGGCTTCCAGTCCAAGTGATCCATGGCAGTTTGCCGGGCCCGGTCCTCTTCATCAGCGCAGCTGTTCATGGCGATGAAATCATCGGCGTGGAGGTGATCCGCCGCTTGGCCCAGCGCCCGTCACTGGAAGGGCTGCGCGGGACACTGCTGCTGGTGCCGGTGGTCAACGGCTATGGGTTCATCAATCACTCACGCTACCTGCCGGACCGGCGCGATCTGAACCGATCCTTCCCCGGCAGCGAGACCGGGTCCCTGGCGGCCCGGCTTGCACACATTTTCCTCGAACAGGTCGTATCGCGTGCCGATTACGGGATCGACCTTCATTCGGCGGCGATTCACCGGGAGAACCTGCCACAGATCCGTGTGTCGGATGGAGATGAGACAACACTGGAACTGGCGAAAGCCTTTGGCGCGCCGTCCATCGTGGTGTCTGACCTGAGGGATGGATCTCTCAGGATCGCGGCGGCGCAGCGTGGCGTTCCGGTTCTTCTCTTCGAAGGCGGAGAGGGACTGCGATTTGACGAGACAGCCGTGCGGGCTGGACTGGCGGGGATCCTGCGAGTGATGACCCATGTCGGCATGATCGACGGCGACACTGTGGCAGATGCGCCAGCGCCGCCTGTGCTTTCGAGGAAAAGCCAATGGCTGCGCGCGCCAGAGGGTGGGTTGTTGCGCCTGTGGAAGGATCTCGGCGCAACCGTTGAGGCCGGAGAGGCGATAGGCGTCGTCAGCGATCTTTTTGGTGAGCGCGAGCATGAGGTCACCGCTGGAAAGGGCGGGCTGATCATCGGAAGGGTGACGATGCCGATCGTCAATGAAGGCGATGCCATCGCTCATATTGCGCAGGTCGACGGGGCTGTTCCCGTGAATGAGCATGTCGAAGCGATTGTCGATCAGCTCGACAATGCGGCCATGTTCTACGAGGACGAAATCATCTAGGCCCGCTCGGCCGCGTCAGGATGAACGCAGCCGATGCCGAGAGAACGAGGATCTGAACGCCCACCGTCCAGAACGGCGCCTCCAGCGCGACGCTGAGCGCGGGCATCGCGGCCATCACGCTGACGCTGACGAATTTTGTGCGTCGGCTGATCGCGCCGTGCTCGTTCCAGTTCGTGATCAGAGGACCGAAACGCTTGTGGCCGAGCAACCAGGCGTGCAGCCGCGGGCTGGAGCGTGCAAACGCGAAAGCGGCGAGCAGCAGGAAGGGCGTCGTCGGCACGAGCGGAAGGGCAATCCCGATGATCGCTGCGCCCACACTGGCCATTCCGAACGCGATCCAGAGCCAGCGGACAGGCGCGGGCGGGCGGCGCACCTCGCGCTCAGTCACCACGGAACCAGATGAGAAACAGCGGAATCCAGATCAGCGACAGGGTGATCATGCCCTTGATGGCCTGGTAGGCGATCCACCACCAGAACAGGCGCGCACGATTGGCATTCAGATAAGCGATGCCGGCGCGCAGCGTGGCAATCGGGCCGCGCGCGGCCTGGGCATTGTCGCTTTGGGCGTCCATGGCGCCTGCTACACCACATAGGCCTTCAGCAGCCAATAGGCGACGAGCCAGACTGTGGCATAGGCCGCAAGCAGCCCGACCCTGCCTTTCCCGGCGCGCAGGACGGCGCTCTGCATATCGGGCTTGGCCGACAGGACCGCCGCCACGAACAGGGTGATGACCCCGCCAAAGCCGCTCGCCAGGAAGGCCGCATCGACGATCTTCGCCCAGACCGAGGCCTCTGGCTGGAGCAGGCCAAACAGCGGGATGAAGGACACGATGGCCCAGAAGGCGAGGACGGGCGTGGCGTACATCCAGAGGCAAAGCCTGTTGATGCCTGCGCGGGAAAGTTCGACCATGGAGGGTCTCCTGACTGTAGGGTCTGTTACAGATTGGGAGATGGTGCGCGCGCCGGGCCTGTCGTGTGGTGCGCTGACGCAGGGGGTGTGTTGAAGGGCCAGCACGTGCGCCCGCGCGGGGCGGGGATCAGGGGCGTTCGATGTCTGGAAGCGCCCCTCGCCCGGTCTGCGGGAGAGGGGCAGGGGCAAGGGGCGGGTCGGTCCCGGCTTTTTGTGATGAGGGCAGCTTAGTGCCGTAGATACCTGCGCAGGCAGGTATCCACGGGTCGGTTTCAGCTTGAGCACAGCCTGGAGAGACAACCGTCCATGGACCCCAGCCTGCGCTGGGGTCTGCGGCGCTAGTGTCGCAAAGAAGAGTCTTCACGCGCCCAGCCGCAGGGCGCAACGGGCCCCACCCCTCCGCGCGCGGCGCGCCCATCATGTGGCGGTGGAAGTCCGCGACGGCCTCTGACAGGTCCACTGTGCGCACGCGGATGACGCCATACCAGGTCAGCTCGATGTGCAGCCCGGCAAAACCGTGGCCCTCCTCGATCATGCGGCCAGACCAGCGCACGAACGCACGCAGGCTGAGCCACAGGACAGGCCAGAACACCGGATGGACCCGGGAAAAGGGATCGCGCAGGG
>JBCBGD010000151.1:0-4601 GCA_038527085.1 Pseudomonadota bacterium
CATTGCTCCCTTATGCAGCCCGCCGCCGATGCCATGGCGGAGGCGTTGGCTGATGTAGAGATTTCGCAGCCCGCCGTGCCGGTTGTGGCAAATGTCACCGCTGCCGCCACAAATGATCCCTCGCATATCCGCCAGAACCTCATCGATCAGGTGACCGGACGTGTGCGCTGGACTGAAAGCGTTCAATTCATGGTCAGCGAGGGCGTCGAAACCACGGCCGAATCTGGTGCGGGAAAAGTGCTCACCGTTATGCAACGCCGGATCGAGAAATCGCTGACGGGTTACACTCTGGGCACGCCGGACGACCTCGAAGCCTTTGCCACTGCCTTGAAAGGATAGACCCATGTTCTCACTCGAAGGAAAAACTGCGCTTGTCACTGGCGCGTCCGGCGGCATCGGGCGGGAAATCGCTATGGCGCTTTCTGCTTCTGGCGCGAAGGTGGCTCTTTCGGGGACTCGCGAAGGCGTCCTTGAAGAGGTGAAAAGCGAGCTTCCCCGCGAAGGCGCGGTCGTTACATGCAATCTTTACGACGCTGACAGCGTGAACGGGCTAGTCGGAAAGGCCGAAGAGGCGATTGGCCCGCTGGATATTCTTGTCGCGAATGCCGGCATCACGCGTGATGGCTTGCTTCTTCGCATGAAGGACAAGGACTTCAACGACGTCCTCACCGTGAACCTCGCCTCCTACTTCCAACTCACCAAGACCGCCATCAAGGGCATGATGAAGCGCCGCCACGGCCGCATCATCGGAATCACCTCAATCGTCGGCGTCACTGGAAACCCTGGCCAGGCCAACTACTGCGCCTCGAAGGCTGGAATGATCGGCTTCACCAAATCCGTCGCCCAGGAAGTCGCCAGCCGCGGGATCACGGCGAATTGTGTCGCGCCTGGCTTCATCGAATCACCGATGACTGATGTGCTGCCAGAGGCGCAGAAAGAGGCCCTGCTCGGCCAAATTCCCGCTGGACGGCTTGGCCAGGGCAGCGATATCGCGGCCGCTTGCGTCTATCTCGCGAGCGATGCGGCTAACTACGTGACGGGCCAAACGCTGCACGTGAATGGCGGAATGGCAATGATCTGATTGAGCAGAGCCAAAGCCTTGCAACAGGTTTCATCGCTTGTCGCATCCGAGAAGTGTGTGCTAACCGCAACACCAAGGCCTGAAGACAGGCCCTAATCAGACATCAGAACAAGAGGTGCCCCATGTCTGACGTTTTCGAGCGTGTAAAAAAGATCGTTGTCGATAATCTCGACGTTGAAGCCGACAAGGTTGTGGAGTCCGCCAGCTTTATCGACGATCTCGGCGCCGACAGTCTCGACCTCGTTGAACTGGTCATGGCGTTCGAGGAAGAGTTCAACATCGAGATCCCCGATGAAGTTCAGGAGAACATCCGCACCGTTGGTGACGCTGTGAAGCACATCAACGAGCACGTGTCCTAAGCCAAAACTATAATCATTGGGAGGCGGCATGCGGCGCGTTGTTGTAACGGGAATTGGACTGGTCACCCCTCTGGCCAATGGCCGGGAGGCGAGCTGGTCTCGTCTGATTGAGGGGCGCTCAGGCGCAGGTCCGATCGACACCTTCGACACAGCAAACGTGCCCTGCAAGATCGCCTTCCAGGTGCCCTGGGTCAGCGGTCGCGGCGGCGGCGAGGGCGACGAACACGCCTTCGATCCCGACGCCGTGGCCAGCGCCAAAGAACGCCGCCGTATCGACGAGTTCATCCTCTATGCCATGGCAGCGGCCGATGAGGCCGTGGCGGACGCAGACTGGGCACCGGAAGACACTGAAGCGCGTGAACGCACTGGCGTGATGATCGGCTCAGGGATCGGCGGGCTTCAGTCGATTTACGAAACGTCGATCACCCTGCACGAGCAGGGTGCCCGGCGCGTAAGCCCATTCTTCATCCCATCAGCGTTGATCAACCTTGCGTCCGGCCAGGTGTCGATCCGGCACGGCTTCAAGGGGCCGAACCACGCCGTCGTCACGGCTTGTGCTACAGGCGCTCACGCGATCGGCGACTCAGCCCGCCTCATCCAGGCAGGCGATGCCGACGTCATGCTCGCCGGCGGCGCTGAAGCGGTGATCTGTGAACTCGGGATTGCTGGCTTCTGCGCGGCAAAAGCCATGTCGACCAATTTCAATGAAACCCCAGAGCGGGCCTCACGCCCCTATGACAAGGACCGGGACGGCTTTGTCATGGGCGAAGGCGCAGGTGTGCTCGTGCTGGAAGAATATGAGCACGCCAAGGCGCGCGGAGCGCAGATCTACTGCGAAGTGTCGGGGTACGGCCTAACAGGCGACGCCTATCACATCACTGCTCCGGCCGAGGGCAGCGAGGGCGGCTACCGCGCCATGAAAATGGCCATGGGACATGCCGATATCGGGCTGGATGAAATCGACTACGTGAATGCCCACGGCACATCGACGCCAAAGGGCGATGAAGGCGAGGTCGCCGCGGTCGAGCGCCTCTTCGGCGATCACTCCAAGAACCTGTCACTGTCGTCGACCAAATCGGCGATCGGACACTTGCTTGGCGCTGCCGGCGCCGCGGAGGCGGCCTTCTGCGCCCTGGCCATCCGCGACCAGGTCATGCCGCCCACGCTCAACCTCGACAATCCAAGTGTCGAGACAGACATCGACCTAATTGCCAAGACAGCGAAGAAAGCGCGCGTGCGCGGGGCCGTGTCGAATTCTTTCGGGTTCGGCGGCACAAATGCCTCACTCGTGATGAAGGCGGTCGACTAGACACCCTGTGCGCTGGGGAGAGTAAGGACACGAACCATGCTCAAGGCGCTTGGCTCGCTCTTCACGGTACTTCTGTTGCTGGCGATTGCCGGCGCTGTCGGTGGATATTTCTGGCTGCAGGATTGGATTTCACGACCAGGCCCTCTGATCGAAGAAACCGTCTTCGAGGTGAAGCCGGGGGAAACGCTCATCTCCGTTGCTTCGCGCGCCGAGTCCGGCGGCTTGATTGCCGATGACATGGTTCTCCGGCTTCACGCGCGCATTGCAGGCGCAGAAACAGACATCAAGACGGGAGAGTTTGCCGTCCCGGCCAGCGTTTCGGTTTCTGAGTTTCTGGACCTCCTCGTCGAGGGTGACGTGATCCAATACACAGTCACCGTTCCGGAGGGCCTGACGGTTGCTCAAATCGCGCGACAACTGGAAGCCGATGAGCGATTGGCTGGAGAGCTTCCAGAGCCGTTGCCCAGCGAAGGCCAGCTCTTGCCGGAGACCTATGCGTTCACGCGAGGCACGACGAAGGCGGAGATTCTCCAGCGCATGGAGTCCGCACAGGACCAACTCTTGAATGAGCTTTGGGACAACCGGGACACCAGCTTGCCGCTGGAGGACGAAGCTGCGGCGTTGACCCTTGCCAGCATTGTGCAAAAAGAGTCCGCAGACAGCGACGAATACGGCAAGGTCGCAAGCGTATTCATCAATCGCCTCGACCGCGGCATGAAGCTCGAAACGGACGTGACGGTCCACTACGGCGTGAATGGTGGCGAACCGCTGTTTAATTCGAAGGGAGAGCGCCGGACCATGTATCGTTCAGAACTCGACCGCGACACGCCTTACAACACCTATACGCGCACAGGTCTGCCCCCGACACCCATCGCAAATCCAGGCGAAGGCGCCATCCGTGCCACGCTCAATCCTCCCAAAACAGACTTTCTCTTTTTCGTCGCCAGCGGGACTGGAGGCTCGGTTTTCACCACGAACTACCGCGACCACCAACGCGCGGTGGCCGACTACCGCGCCTATGAGCGTGCAGAAATCGCGCGCGAGCGGGCAAACTGATGGCGGCTGCCCTGAACTCCATGACAGGCTTCGGGGCAGCGCGTGGCGAGGCGGACTGGGGCAGCTGGAGCGTGGAAGCCAAGTCGGTGAACGGCAAGAGCCTCGACGTGCGTGTGAACACGCCTCAGGGCTTTGATGCCCTTGAGCGTTTCGGAAAAGCGGAGGCCGCAAGGCGGTTCAGCCGCGGCAATGTCCAGATTGGGGTGCGGATCGAGCCTGCGACAGACAGTGTCGGAGGCACCCTCAATCATGACCTGTTGGATTCCCTGATCGAAGGTGTTCAATCACGTCTGAGCACACCGCACCGGCCTCGGCCACAATGGATTGCCACCCTTATGACCGTGCGCGGCGTCGTGGAGGCAGAGACGCTCGACACCCGCGCCTTGGCGCGACAGGCGGACGTTGTGACAGCGCTGCAGCACGGCATCCGCGACGCACTTGACGCTCTTGCATCCTCGCGCACCGTTGAAGGTAGATCACAAGCTGATCTGTTTGGACGTCTGATTGGCGAGTTCCGCACCACCCTCGAGCACTCAGCTCTAGCTGCGGCTGAGCAACCAGCACTGTTGAAGGCCCGCCTTGAAACGCAGCTTGGCGAGCTCGGCGCGACTGACAAGGTCGATGCTGACAGACTAGCTGCGGAGATCGCGCTGAGCGCCGCCAAGGCAGATGTCCGGGAAGAGCTGGACCGGCTGACCGCGCACTTCGATCAGGCCGAATCGCTTGTGTCTGGCGGCAGCCCCGTTGGCCGAAAGCTGGAGTTCCTCAGCCAGGAAATTGGCCGGGAATCCAACAC
>JBCBGD010000151.1:4701-6459 GCA_038527085.1 Pseudomonadota bacterium
TCGCTTGTGTCTGGCGGCAGCCCCGTTGGCCGAAAGCTGGAGTTCCTCAGCCAGGAAATTGGCCGGGAATCCAACACGCTTTGCTCAAAGTCAGCGTCCCTGGAGTTGACCAATGCAGGTCTGGCGCTGAAAGCCTTGAATGACCAGTTCAAGGAGCAGGCGGCCAATGTCGAATAAAACCACCACACGCCGCGGCCTGATGCTCGTCATCTCATCACCGTCAGGCGCAGGGAAGACATCGCTGTCGCGCGCCCTGATGAAAGAGTTCGAAGACGTTGAGCTATCCGTTTCGGCCACAACGCGCGATCCGCGCCCAAACGAGACCGACGGGATCGACTATCACTTCAAGACACGCAGCGGCTTTGAGGCGATGATCCAGAACAATGAGTTTCTGGAATGGGCCCATGTCTTCGACAAGTATTACGGGACTCCGCGCGCCAACACGGAAGCGAAACTCGATGACGGCCTGGACCTGATCTTCGACGTGGACTGGCAAGGCGCAGATGCGCTGCACGACCAGATGCCGAACGACGTGGTTTCGGTGTTCGTGCTGCCGCCCTCCATCGATGCCCTGCGCGAACGCCTCTCCCAAAGGAAAGGCTCGACGCCGGAGAATGTCGATCGGCGCATGGCTGATGCGGAAAAGGAAATCCGCCACTGGCGCCGTTATAATTATTGCATCGTGAATGACGATTTTGACGAGGCCTATGGTGTGTTGCGCCGCATCCTGCTCACTGAACGCATGAAACGCCTGAGGCAGCGCCACCTCGAAGGGCATGTGCGCAGACTGCTCGGAGAAGGTTGAGTCGTGCCGCCGATTCTTTCCGTCCTGGACCCGGCGCCAATATTCGAGGGGCGCACGGCGCAGAATGCACTGGCGGACACACGCGACCTCGCGGTGGCCTGCGATGAGCTTGGCTACTCCAGCTACTGGGTTCAGGAGCACCACAACACGCCCTGCTTTGCCTCGGTCGCACCTGAGATTCTCATGGCCGACCTGGCCGCACGGACACAGTCCATCACCCTAGGCGCAGGCGGCGTCATGTTGCCGAACTATTCACCGCTCAAGGTGGCCGAGCAGTTCTCGACCCTGTCAGCGCTCTATCCCGGCCGGATCGAGCTGGGCCTGGGGCGGGCAACCGGCGCCGATCCCCGCACATCTGCCGCGCTGCTGGGCCCGGGCGCGCAGGCCTTTCCACAAATGCTCGCGCTTCTGATGGACTGGCTTTTAGAAGCGCGTGGCGACATCACGCTGCCTGAGGACCACCGCGCCCATGGCATCCATGCAAGGCCTGTCGGCATGGCCTTTCCGCTCTGGATCCTCGTCTCGTCGCCGGAGACCGCCGCCTTCGCTGGCGCCATGGGCCTGCGCATGGCGTTTGCCGATTTTCTCGCGCCAGGTGGGGCACCGGCCGCGATCTCTGCCTATCGCAGCGCCTTCACCCAATCGCGCTTCACCCGGGAGCCCCATGCTGGCGTTGCATATGTCGCCCTCGTGGCGGAAGATGAGATGGCGGCCAAGCGCGAGAGCGCGCCTGCCGCGGCTTGGAACGTGCTGCGCGCGACGGGCCGGTTCGCGCCGTTTCCAGGCGCGGAGCTTGCCGAAGCCATACTCGCGCGGGTCGACGAAAGCGCCGTTCATGCTGCGCGCAACAGGGCGATTGTTGGTGCCGCAAATCACGTCGCTGCTGAGATTACTCAGAGGGCGACACACGCCCAGGCTGACGAGGTTTTCATCCTAACCATCGCCGAACACCT
>JBCBGD010000152.1:0-6450 GCA_038527085.1 Pseudomonadota bacterium
CATCCACATGACTATTGAGGCGCGGCTCAAGGCGCTTGTGGGTGAGCCTGCCAGCCGTCTGCACACGGCGCGTTCGCGCAATGACCAAGTGGTGACCGATTTCCGCCTCTGGACGCGCGGCGCCCTGAATGAGGCGATTGACCGGCTGCGCGCCCTGCAGGCCGCTCTCGTTGCGCGCGCTGGCGAGCACACCGAAACAGTAATGCCTGGCTTCACCCATCTCCAGACCGCACAGCCCGTCACGCTCGGTCACCATTTACTTGCTTACGTCGAGATGTTCGAGCGCGACCGGGCACGCCTCCTCGATTGCGCGATGCGCCTGAATGAAAGCCCGCTCGGCGCGGCGGCATTGGCCGGCACGGGCTTTGCGATCGACAGGGATATGACCAGCGAGGCGCTGGGATTCGACCGGCCCATGGCAAATTCACTCGATGCTGTCTCGGCACGTGACTTTGCGCTGGAGGCTTTGGCAGCACTTTCTATCGCGGCGACGCATCTCTCAAGATTGGCGGAAGAGATCGTTCTCTGGACCAGCGCCCAGTTCGGGTTTGCGAGCCTGTCGGATGAATGGTCCACGGGCTCGTCCATCATGCCGCAAAAACGTAACCCCGACGCGGCCGAGTTGATCCGCGCCAAGGCGAGCCTGATCGCAGGGCAATTCGCCAGCCTCCAAGGCGCGGTAAAGGCCCTGCCGCTTGCCTATGCCAAGGACCTTCAGGACGACAAGCAACTGACCTTCGCCGCATTCGATACATTCGAACTGTGCACCCGGGCCATGGCCAGCATGATCGAGACCATGACGTTCCATCCCGAGGCCATGCGCGCAGCCGCCGAAAAGGGCTTTTCCACTGCCACCGACCTGGCCGACTGGCTGGTGCGCGAGCTTGGCATGGCCTTCCGTGATGCCCACCATATCACCGGGGCACTGGTAGCAGAGGCCGAGCGAAAGAGTGTGCAACTGTCTGAATTGTCATTGGAAGACATGCAGTCCCACGCGGCAGAGATACAGGAAGGCGTCTTTGACGTCCTGACCGTGGAGCGCTCTGTGAACAGCCGGACCTCACTCGGTGGTACCGCCCCTGTTCGTGTCGGCGAACAAGTGGCACAGTGGAAAAAACGACTAGCAATGGACTAGGCCCATGACCCGATTTGCCAAACTTATCCTTGCAGGCGCCAGCGTCGCTGCGCTTTCGGCCTGCGGGCTTCAGGGCGACCTGACCCGGCCCGATCCCCTGTTCGGAACACCCTCGGATCTGGAACCTGCCGAACCGCTGGACCAGAATGTCAGTGACAGCCTACGGGACTTGCAGGAAACGCGCAGGGCAGACGAGGAAACTCAGGATGATGAGCCAGATGCTGAAGACGAGCTTCTTGGCGGGCCCGGTGGGTTCTAGGCGGCAGGGCATTTGATGATCAGAAAACTGCGCGTCGCACTTTTTGTTTCCGCTACCGCTGCAATGGTTTCGGGGTGCGCCCTGTTTCCCAGCGAACCGCAGGAAACGACTGTGAACGTCGTTGCTGCCGCGAGCGAAACCGCGCCTGTCGATGCGCCTGTCGCGTTCGTAGAAACGCGCCTCAGACGTGGCAATGGCGTGGTCTTCAATCGCCTTGGTGGCGAGGTTCCTCGCGGCGCTCCAGTTGAGCCGGTGGAAGAGCGCCCACTCGGTGAAGTTGATCCGGCGGCCGCTGGGTAGCGCAAGGCATGCATCACTTTTCCTATTCCGATGGCGCGCTCTGCTGTGAAGGCGTGCCGCTAGCAGAGATCGCTGAGGCCGTCGGCACGCCTTGCTATGTCTACTCCACGGCCACTTTGGAGCGCCATGTCCGCGTCATTGCCGATGCAGTATCTGACATAAACTGCCTGATCGCCTATTCGGTAAAAGCCAATGGCAACCTCGCTGTGCTGGCGACGCTGGCGGCCAAGGGCGCAGGTGCAGACGTCGTCAGCGGCGGCGAATTGCTGCGCGCCCGCCGGGCAGGCATTCCCGCGTCCCGGATCGTCTTTTCCGGTGTGGGCAAGACAGCCGCTGAGATGGAGCTGGGCCTGCGAGAGGGCATCCACCAGTTCAACGTCGAGAGCCTCTCCGAATTGCACGTCCTCTCAAGCGTGGCCGAGAGGCTTGGCAAGACAGCGCCCGTTGCCATGCGTGTGAACCCCGATGTCGCTGCAGGCGGGCACCCAAACATCTCCACAGGCAAGGCTGGCGACAAGTTCGGCGTGGCCTGGGCGGATGTAGAAGCGATCTATGACGAGGCTGGCGAGCTGCCGGGCATCGACGCGCTTGGCGTGGACGTGCACATCGGTAGCCAGATCGGCGCGCTGGAGCCTATGCGCGCGGCGTTTGAAAAGACGATTGATCTGGCAAAACGCCTGCGTACCAGGGGCCACGACATTCGCCGCGTGGATCTCGGCGGTGGGCTCGGCGTACCCTACCGGCCGGAAGACGAGCCCGCGAGTCCTGCAGCCTATGCGCAGATGATCCGCGAAGTTATCGGCGATTTCGATGTCGAGCTTGTGCTGGAGCCAGGCCGTGTCATCGCCGCCAATGCAGGCGTGATGCTGACGCGCGCGCTCTACCTCAAGGACGCGCCTGACCGGACATTCCTGATTGTTGATGCGGGCATGAACGATCTGATGCGGCCCGCGCTTTACGGCGCCCACCATGAAATCTGGCCGGTTCAAGCGACAGATGCGGCGCCCTCCCGGGCCTACGATGTCGTCGGCCCCATCTGCGAGTCGACCGATAAGTTCGCCACGGCGCGCGCCCTGGCGCCCATTGTCGAGGGCGACTTGCTCGCCATAATGTCATCGGGGGCCTATGGCGCCGTGCTTTCGTCGCAATACAATGCAAGACCTTTGGTACCAGAAGTGCTTGTCAGAGACGGCGACTGGCGCACCATCAGGCGGCGCCCCACCTTTGAAGAGATGATAGAGCTTGAAGAGCTTCCCGATTGGCTGACCTGAACCATGTGCCCGGCCTGAAGGCCAAGATTGGCAGGACGCGAGCGCGTCTCGGCCGGTTGGCTTTTGTGCGCGCGTTCGGACCGGCCATCGGTTTCCTGCTCGCCTATGCTGGCGCGGCGCTCTTTGGCGCGTTTGCAGGTCTGTCATCAATTCTGGTCGCTGGGATCAGCCTTTCGGCGCTGTTGATCGCTTTGTTGCTTATTTATCGCGGCTGGCGGGTCTGGACGCGGCCCAGCCCATCTGAGGCGACAGAACTTCTCGATCGGCAGTCTGCGCTGCGGCCCATCGCTGCCTTGTCTGATCGGCCCGCAGGCGCTGCGCGCGAGGCGCAGTCGCTCTGGAGCGCCCACACTGAGCGTCTGTCACAGGCCGCCGCTGAGCTTCGCGCGCCGATGCTATGGTCGGCATGGCGCCGTGTTGATCCAGGGTTCCTTCGCTTCGTCCTCCCGGTTCTGGTCGTTGCCGCGCTGGTTCTCGCCGGACCAGAGCGCGGTGAGCGTTTGCGCCAGGCGTTCGTGCCCAACCTTGGCACACTCGCAGGTGCGGATGCGCTTCGGATCGAAGCCTGGATCACGCCGCCAGCCCATACCGGCCGCCCCCCAATCTTTCTCGAAACAGGCATGCAGGATGTACGCGTTCCTGCGGGCTCTGAGGTCACGCTGCGTGCGTTTCACAGGTCCGCACCTGAATTGGTGGTCAAGACAGATGCGCGGCGCACCAAGACCCGCTTTGAAACGACACCCGATGGTGCCTTTGAGGCACGTGCCGTCCTCACCGAGAACGCAGAAGTCGGTGTCCACTGGTGGGGCGAGCGCCAGGCCTGGTCCATCCTCGCCTCACCCGACAGTCCGCCAACTGCGCGCTTTGTGACCCTGCCCGCCATCACGACCGATGACGAGATGGAATTCGAATGGGCCGCGAGCGATGATTTCGGCATACAGCGCCTGGAACTCGCCATCCGCCTGCAGGAGCCTCACCCGGCGGACCCTGATGCAGAAGACCGGATTGTCGTTCCCATGGGCCCTGTTGCGCCAAAGGAGGCAGAGGAAACCGCCCTGCTCGACACGATGCGGCATCGCTGGGCGGGCTTGCCTGTGAATGTACAACTCGTCGCCATAGACGGGGCGGGACAGGAAGGACGCAGCCGCACGCTGCCCTTCATTCTGCCTGAGAAGCTTCTCCTTCAGCCTTTGGCCAGGGCGGCGCAGGAAATTCGCGTCACGGTGCTGCGCGAGCCGCGCGAGTATATCGAAGACGCGTCGACGCTTGATGCGCTGCAGCAAGACGCGATCAACACGGACGCAACGCAGAGACTGGATCAGGCGCCGCCTGACGTGCAGATCGCTGCCGAACTCCTCGATGCGCTGACATTGAAGCCTGAGCGCTATTTTGAAGATCGCTCGGTCTATTTCGGCTTTCGCATGGCGCACGGCATTCTGATGGCCGCGCCGGACAAGGCCGAGGCCGATAGCGTCGATAATCTTCTCTGGCAGGTCGCGCTCAAGGCTGAATATGGCAGCTCCGCCGATGCGCTGCGGGCTTTGCTGGCGGCGCGCCGCGCTCTGGAACAGGCTCTACGCGATGGCGCCTCTGAGGACGAGATCCGGCGCTTGATGGAGGCCTTTCGGGAGGCGGCCAACAATTACATCGCTGCCAAGATGGCCGAGGCCATGATCAATGGCATGGAGTCGCCCAATATGAGCGATATGGGCCCAGGCGGTGGCGGCTCGGGTCTCGGGGCAAACCAGTTCGAAGACATGCTGAACGCGCTGGAGGACTTGGCCGAGACCGGTGCGTCTGACCAGGCGCGCCAACTCTTGTCCGACATCACCAACATGCTGGAAAACCTTGAGTTCCAGCAAGGCGGGCAGGGCGGCGGCGACGGCTTCGCCATGCCCGGCCAGCAAGGCGGCGAAGAGAGCGATGACGAGGACCTGCCCGAGCAGGAGCGCGAGCTGACTGAAGCGCTGGAAGCACTGTCAGACCTTTTACGCGAGCAACGCGAACTGAATGATGACACCCTCGCCGAGGAGCGCGGGGAACGCTCTGGCTCGCAGCCAGGTGAGAGCGGACAGAGCGCCGGGGCCGGTGAACAGCCCGGCCAAGGTGAAGGCATGCAAGGCGAAGGTCAGGGCGAGGGCCAGTCTGGGCAAGAGGATGGTCAGGGCCGCGGCACAGGCCTTGGAGATCGCCAGCGGGAACTGGCAGATCGCACAGACCGGTTCGGCCAAGGCATGCCGTTCGGCGAAGAGGGCGAAGGTGGCGGCCAAGGAGAAGAAGAGGGCGAGGGCGGTGGTTTTGGCAGCTTCGACGAGGCAGCCCGCGAACGCCTGGAAGACATTGCCCGCCTTCAGGAGCGCGCCGCCCGGGAACTTGAGCGCGGCGATGGCCAACGCGCCAACCGGTTGCAGGAGCGGGCAACGGGCGGGCTGCGCGACCTCTCCGATGAACTCGCTGCCGCGCTCGATGAGCTCCAGCGCGAGCGCCAGGGCGATCTTGCCGGAGACCAGAATGATGACAGGGCGCTCGATCCCTTCGGCCGGGCCTTTGGCGGGGCTGGCGATGGCGATGATGTCTCCATCCCGGACGAGGCCGAGCGCCAGCGCGCCAAGGACATTCTCGATGAATTGCGCCGACGCTATAATGAAGCCGAAGAGGGCGAGGAGCGCGAGTATCTGGAGCGGCTTCTGGACCGGTTCTAGCGCCGCCTGACATTTACGAGAGGCCGTTGCACTGGCCGTCCGTGCGCTCTACCGATGTCTGAAGGCCGGTTTGGAGGGCATTCGTGTTTCTTCGCATAGTGAAATTCGTGGTGCTGACCCTGGTGGTCATGATCACGCTCGGCGTCATGGCCAGCTGCACCATGCTCGGGCTGAACTATGCCAGCCTCGAGACGGCCAACAAGCCCGATCCGCGCCCTGAACTCAGTGTCTCCAGCCTCGAAAACTGGCTGGACGACCGCGGCCAGTTGCTGTCTGAATTTCAAGATCTGGTCTACGGGCCTTGGCCCGAAGATTTGCCTGTGGCTCTGATCTCGCGCCGTGTCGCCGATGACGCGTTCGCGGGCGGGCGCGCGAGGCTTGAGGAATTGCGCATCCGGCTTGGGGAAGGCGAGGCATCAGAAGACTTTTTCCTTGGCCTCGCCGTGCCGCACAACGTTCCTCCCAGCGGGTTGGGGCTGGTCATCGGTCAGACCTTTTCTGACAATTGCGGTGTGTTCCAGTCACTGGCCTTGAGCAAGTCATCCGGCCAGGCCTGCACCAGCACGAACGTGCCGTGGATCGTGGAATATATCTTCGGCGAGTATATCGCAGAAGTGCCTTTCGATCGCTATTTCGACGCCGGTTTTGCCTATGCGAGCTATTATGCAGGCGATGTGGTCCCTGACCGTGTCGAGGCCGGGCGCGCAGCCATGGACCGGCTCTCGAACGGTACAGACCGGGCACCGACGGGCACGCTGATGGCGTGGGCGTATGCCTACAAGG
>JBCBGD010000153.1:0-6449 GCA_038527085.1 Pseudomonadota bacterium
TGTTCCCTGAACCCGCACATCTCAATTCGAGCTGACGCCGCTTCCCCGCCTGAAACTCAAACTCCGCTGCCGCATCCAGTCAGGATCGCGGACGCTGGTGCTGCCTACTCGCGCCAGGTCCGCGACATGGAATCGCGAAGGGGCTTGGTCAGATAGGAGAGAACGTTGCGGTTTTCGGTCTGCATCATGGCGTCGACGGGCATGCCCGGCACCACGCGGAACTGCTCGGGCAGGGGCAGCTCGTCAGGCATCTCGATGGTAACTTCGTAATAAGGCATCCCCGACACTTCATCCTGGATCGCATCGGCCGAGATCGTGCGGACCGTGGCGGGCACTTCAGGGGTCTCATTCTGGGCGAAGGCGGAGAATCTCAAGCGCGCGGCCTGGCCGACACTGATCTTGTCGATGTCCTGGGGCATGACGCGGACGAGTGACACGAGCCGGTCGTTTTCGGGCACGATGTGCATGACAGGATCGCCCGCCGCGATGACCCCGCCGACCGTGTTGGTGCGCGAGCCGAGCACGATCCCATCGCGCGGGGCGCGGATGTCGAGCCGGTTCAGACGGTCAAGCGCGGCGGTGCGCTCGGTTAGCAGGGCGGCAATCTCGGTCTGCACTTCCGTCAGCTCCGAGATGACCTCCTCGGCAAAGCCTTCGGTGAGCGAGAGCACTTCCAGCTCAGCCTCGCCGATCTGGACCTGGGTCGAGGATTTCTGGGCGCGCAGGGACTCGATCTGCCCCAGCAATTGGGCTTCCTCACGCTGCAGGGCCAGGACTTGTGGGCGTTGCGCGAGGCCTTCGGCGAGGAGCTCTTCGAGGCTGCGCAGCTCATCCTGGATCAGGAAGGTCTGGCTGAGGCGGGCATCGACCTCGGACTCGAAGCCCTGGATCTGCTCGCGCAGCTGGGCGATTCGCTGGTTGAGAATGTTGACCCGGGTGCGCCGGGTCTCGACCCGGGCCTGGGCGAGTGTGCGCTGGCTGTTCAGGCTCACATCAAGACCTGGCAGGGCGGCGATGTCCTCTGGCAGGTCGCGCAGGGTCAGGGAGCGGCGGCCGTCACGCTCGGCGATCAGGCGGGCTTCGCGGGCCAGGAGGTCGACCAGCCTGGCATCGATGTTGTCGAGCTGGGCCTGGATTGGCGTGCCGTCGAGGCGCACGAGCAATTCGCCGCTGGCCACGCGGTCGCCATCGCGCACGGTGATCTCGGCAACGATCCCGCCTTCAAGGTGCTGGACCGCCTTGTGGCGGGACTCCACAGACACGGTGCCTGTGGCGAGGACTGCGCCCTCAAAGGGGGCCAGGATCGACCAGCCGAGCAGGCCGCCGAACACGGTGGCGATCACGGCCCAGCCGATGAGGAAGTACTTACGGGTGGAGATGGCACGTCCGCCATTCGGGGCCGGCATGTCCGCGCCCATCGGGGCGCCTGCGAGACTAACCATTGGAGCCTTCTCCGCGTTTCAGGGCCGCGACCCGGCCAGGCGCCTGGGTGCCCGGGTGGTTGAACTGGGCCAGCACTTCGTCGCGTGGGCCAAACAGGCGTACCTCACCCTCGCTGAGCACCATCAGGTTGTCGCAATGGGTGATGGCGTTCGGGCGGTGGGCGATGATCAGCACACTGGCGCCACGCTGGCGCAGGCCGATGATGGCATTCTGGAGCGCGGCGTCGCCCTCTGAGTCGAGGTTGGAGTTGGGCTCGTCAAGAACGATCAGGGCAGGGTTGCCATAAAGCGCTCGGGCGAGGCCGACGCGCTGGCGCTGGCCATCGGAGAGGTAAGCGCCCGATTGGCCGATTTCGGTGTCGTAGCCATCGGGCAGGCGCAGGATCAGCTCGTGGCAATTGGCGGCCTTGGCCGCGGCAATGATGGCTTCAGGCTGGGCCATCGGATCGAAGCGGGCGATGTTTTCCCGAACGGTCCCGGCAAACAGGTCCACGCGCTGGGGCAGGTAGCCAATCTGCGCGCCGAGCCTGTCGCTGTCATAGGCCGACAGCTCTGCGCCATCGATGCGAACAGAGCCGCCAAGCACGGGCCAGAGGCCGAGGGCGACCCTCGCGAGCGTCGACTTGCCCGAGGCGCTGGGGCCGATCACGCCGAGGACGGTTCCGGCCTGCAGCGTGAAGGCTACCCGCTTCAGCACAGGGGTGCGTACCCCTGGCGGCGCAGCGATGACATTCTCGAAGGTGACCTGGCCGCGGATGGGCGGCAGCTCCATGGGCTCGCCGGCATTGCCCTGATTGCTGAAGGCCTCCTTGAAGGCGCTCCAGGATGAGCGCGCGCCGACCACGCTGCGCCACTGGTTCACGGTCTGCTCGATCGGGGCAATCGCGCGGCCCATCAGGATGGAGGCGGCGATCATCGCGCCAGGCGTGGAGGTGCCGATGATCGAGAGCCAGGCACCGAGACCAAGGATGCCCGACTGGAGCAATAGCCTGAAGGCCTTCGTGCCGGAGGTGAAGCCACCAAGCGATGTGCCTGACTTGGTCATCGACTGGTCAGAGGAATCAAACGCCATTTTCCAGCGCGAGCGCATCCTGTTGCGCATGCCGAGCGCTGCGACCACTTCGGTCTGGCGCAGCATTTCCCCGGCCTGGCCCTGTGCGATGCGCTCCTCGCGCTCGGCTTCCTCAATGGCCTTGCGGTTCACCCGTTGGTTGATCAGCGCAATCGAAACCAGAACCGCCACCCCAGCCAGCGCCCATAGGCCATAGGCCCAGTGCAGCATGAACAGGACGGCAAAGAAGAGCGGCGCGAAAGGCGCGTCGAACAGAGCGGGCAATGTGGGACTGGAGATAAACCGCCGCACGGTTCGCAGGTCGCGCAAGGTCTGGTCAGAGGTCCGTCCTGGATCGCTGAGATTGTGTCTGAAGGCCGTGTCCATCGCGGGCTCGGCCAGGCGCCCTTCGATCTGGGAGGCGGCCACGGAGAAGAGGCTCTGGCGGCACCAGTCGAGGATCCCGAGGGTCAGGTAAAGCCCGGCGACCAGCAGCGTGAGCGCCACAAGCGTCGGCACCGAATGGCTCATCAGCACACGGTCATACACCTGCAACATATACAGCGGGCCTGTCAGCATCAGCAGGCTGGTGAAGAAGCTGAAGACGGCGAGACCCAGAAACGTCCTGCGTGAGGCCGCAATCGCTTTGGACGGCAGCTCTGCTGTTTCAATTGTCTTTTCAGGCATAAAGGACTCGCTCCGCCCACATGGAAACTCTACTTTGCACCAACGAACGTGCAACGCCAGTGCCAACTACTTGGGTAGGACCGGGATGCTAAGGCTTTGAGCCAGGCATGCAGTAAATTTCGCTTATTTGGGGAGTTTCGGTTTTCCACTCTCGCGCGTGGTTAATCCGATTGATGAAATTTGGCGCGCCCCCTTAACGTGTTGTTCGCCATTGGATTTAGAGCCGCTCAAAGAAGGCGGTGAGACCCCGATGGCCGGGAGGTTGGGGTTGCTTTTATCAAAGCACTGTCATCAGGAGCGGGACGCCGCTTCACACCGAGGGGAAGGGACGCGAGATTTTTGCAAGCGCGAAATCCATGTCTCGCAAACGCCCAATGGCATTCTTGAGCAATTCAAGATCGGCTGTGTCGACCGCAAGCCGAGCCTAAGCCCCCGTCTGGGTGGCGACGTTACACGACAATTTTTCAAACACCGGCACTCCGCCGGACGCAATGGGTGCGGCTGGATTTCAGCTGGCCGGGACTGGAGCACATAGAAGATGGCTATCACACAGACGTTCAACGAACTGCCTCTCACCGGGGTCAATGTAAACAACCCGACATCGCTGCAGTTCGGTCCGGATGGGCGGCTCTACATCTCCCAGCAGAACGGCATCGTCAAAGTCTATGATGTCACCAAGGTCGGGGACACTTGGGTCGCTTCGAATGAAGACGTCATCGACCTGGTCAACGAGATCCCGAACCATGATGACGAGGGCAACCTCGAAACCAATGTCAACAATCGCCAGGTCACGGGACTTGTTGTTGCAGGGACAGCCGACGATCCGATTCTCTATGTCTCGTCTTCCGATCCGCGCATCGGCGCTGGCGGCGGCGGCGTGGACAAGGGGCTCGACACCAATTCCGGCATCATCTCGCGCCTGACGCTCGATGAGAATGGCAACTGGCAGAAAGTCGATCTTGTCATCGGCCTGCCACGCTCGGAGGAGAATCACTCCACCAACGGCATGGACATCCGCACCGAGGTCGTCGACGGCGAACTCCACCAGATCATGTACGTGCAGTCGGGTGGTCACGACAACAAAGGCGCTCCATCCAACAATTTCGCCTATACGCCAGAATACTACTACTCAGCAGCGCTTCTGCGCGTCGACCTGACCCAATTGGAAGAGATCGAAGCGGACCTTCTCGCCAATGGCGGGCTGAACGGCGGCACGGCTTATGTCGATGAGTACGTTTACGCGTTGCCCACACTGGACGATCCGACCCGTTCAAACACAAATGGCGTCGTTGGCGATGGCGCCCAAGACAGCGCTGGCGGCACGACCGGTCCGGCCGATGCCGAGGCGGCTGACACGTTTGGCGGCAACGACGGGCGCAACCAGGCCAAGTTCGATGATGGTGGCCCTGTGCAGGTGTATTCGCCAGGCTACCGCAACGCCTATGACGTGGTCATCACAGAAGCGGGCAACATCTACACCTTCGACAATGGCCCCAACAATGGCTGGGGGGGCGACCCGGTCGACATCAATGGCGTTGAAGTCACCTCCGAGACGCAGATCGCAACCAACGCGCCGAACCTTGCCGACAACACCAATGATGCTGATCCCGACAATCTCCACATCGTGGAGGAGGGCACCTATGGCGGCCACCCTGTCCCGACGCGTGCGTCTGGCGCTGCTGCAGGCCTTTGGTCGGGCCAAGGCGGAGGGCTCTCTGAAGACGTCCAGCTGACACCGATTGGCGATCCTGCCAATGACCCGAATACCGTCTGGGACGACCTTCCCGCAGACTGGGACACGATCACCGGCGGCAACACGAACCCGATCGAAGGGGTCTATTTCGGCGGAGACACCAATCCCGGACCGAAGGACGAATCCCTTCTCTCGATCGGCTCGTCCTCGAATGGCCTCACCGAGTACACCGCCGACAATATTGGCGATGGCGGGCCGAACACGGAATACCTTGCAGTCGTCTCCTTCAACGGAAACCTGACGCTGATCGAGGTCGACACGGACGGCACAGCGGCCGGCTCCACGGTCACAGACACCGAGTCGATCGGTGTTGGCGGTACGCCGCTGGACGTGACGGCGCTGGGCAATAGCGGGATTCCGGGGTCTGGCGGTGTGGGTGCTGGCGCGATGTTTGTCGCCCAGATCGGCGCGAATGGCATTGTCGTGCTCGAGCCCGGCGATCCTCCGGGCATTGATCTGGACGCCGACAATGACGGCGTTCTCGACAAGAACGACCCGCTTCAGTTCGACCCGAACAACGGAAAGGAAATCGTCCTGGAAGGGGGCGAGACGCTGTTCTGGGACATCAACCCTGCCAATGGCGTGCATCCAGGCCCCGGATCTGAATACAATATCGGCTTCACAGGCTGGATGATCAACGGCGAGAGCGAGCTCAATCCTGACGTGCTCGCCGAAAATCCCGGCACGGATCTTCTGACGGATCTCAACAACACCATCCGCGGCGGCGCGCCAGGCGTGTTGCAGATCAAGGAGGTGACCGACGGTGACGCTTACCTGGCCAATAATAGCCAGGATGACGCGCTGCAGACCGGCTTCACGCCTGGCGAGAGCGTCGAGACGTTCACGATCCGTGTGCCGATCTTCAATCCCTATTCCAGCGTCGGAATTGACGAGAACTTCGCATCGGTCGGCTTCGCGCTCGGTGACGGCACCCAGAGCAATTACCTGAAAGTGGTCGCCGGTATTGGCGGCGGTGAGCCGCAGCTGCAGGTGTTCTATGAAGAAAACGACCAGCAGGTCGCAAACGTCACCGTCAAAGGCGGGGCTGACAGTGACTTTGCGGACGCCGCGGCGAACGCGAGCGGCAACGCGATCTTCAATTTGTATCTGACGGTGGATCTTTCCGATCCGAACAATGTGACAGCTCAGGCCGCCTACAATTACGAGCTGTCGCCTGGCAGCGGCATGGTCCTCGCCGAGCCCAAGGCAATCGGCGGCCCAATCGCGCTGCAGGGCGAAGTGCTCGCGGCCGTTCTCGGCCAGAAGACCATTCAGGACGAAAGTGGAAACGACGTGCCGTCCTCGGCCGTCGTCACCATGCTGGCCACCTCCACTGGCCCGGAAACGCCCTTCGCGGCGAACTTCACCGATCTGGAGATCACCTCGACGGAAAAATCGGTCGCGCCTGTGGCGAACGACGATGCCTTTACGACCGCGCCAGATCAGCCCGTCGTGATCAATGTGGCCGAGCTCCTGGCCAACGATTCCGACGCCAACCCCGGTGATACGCTGGAAG
>JBCBGD010000154.1:0-4163 GCA_038527085.1 Pseudomonadota bacterium
ACGCACCACAGCCCTGAGCGCGTTCTATCGCGAAGCGCAGCGAAGCGGAGAACAAACAAACAAACAAACAAGCGTCTGCGGACGCCTGTGCTGCGCCCTACTCCCGCTCCACCAGGCTCCCGTACAATTCAGGCCGGCGGTCGCGGAAAAAGCCCCAGGCGGCCCGCTCTGTGGCGATCGCATCGAGGTCAAACTCGGCCATGGCGATGCCGGTCTGTGTGCGGTCCAGCTCTGCCGCAATCGCCCCATCTGGCCCGGCGATAAAGCTGGTGCCGTAGAACACCTGGCCGTCTTCATCGCCTGTTCTGTTCGCCGCCGCCACGGGCATCACATTGCTGACGGCGTGGCCCACCATGGCCCGGCGCCAGCGGGCCGCCGTGTCAAGGCTGGGATCCTGGGGCTCGGCGCCGATTGCGGTGGGATAGAGCAGCACTTCGGCGCCTTGGAGCGCCATGGCGCGGGCGGCTTCGGGGAACCACTGGTCCCAGCAGATGCCGACGCCGATCCTGCCATGGGCCGTGTCCCAGACGCGGAAGCCTGCCCCGCCGGGCCGGAAGTAGAACTTCTCCTGATATCCGGGCCCGTCGGGAATATGGCTCTTGCGGTAGTTGCCGAGCACGCTGCCATCGGCGTCGATCATCACCACGCAGTTGTAGTGGTGCGGCCCGTCGCGCTCGAAGATCGAGACCGGGATCACCACCCCGTGCTCACGCGCCAGGCGCGCCATCGCCTCAACCGCCGGGTGGCCCTCGACAGGCAAGGCCAGCTGGAAATGCGCCTCGACCTGAGTCTTGCAGAAATATGGCCCAAGGAAGAGTTCAGGCAGAAGCGCGACCTGGGCGCCCTGCTCGGCCGCCTGTCTGATCATCTCCGCGGCCGCGGCGAGCGGATCGGGCGGGAGACCTGGGGCAAATTGGATTGCTGCGATGCGAAGGAGGCGGGTCATGGCGCGGTCTCGCTGGGCTCTGGGATGTTGCAGGTCATGCAGTGGAAGCTCCCTCCGCCTTCAAGGATCGCGCGCGAGGGCAAAGTCGTCACGCGCCAACCTGGCATCGCCTCGGCGAGCCCAGCGGCTGCGGCCTCTCCGCTCGCCCGATCGAAGATGGGCAGGAGGATCTCACCCTTGGCGAACACGAAGTTCATATGGCTCGCAGGCATCGCAGCGCCAGCCTCATCGAAGACGGGCTCAGGAGCGGGGAGCGTTGCAACGTCAAGCCCTGCGGCCCGCAGCGCATCTTCCGCCTCGGCCAGCCGCTCGGCATGTGGATCGTCTGGCCCGGCAGGTCTCTGGCAAACCACCCGCCCCGGCGCGATGAAGCGGGCGATATTGTCGATATGGCCATCAGTGTGGTCGTTCATCAGGCCGCGCTCCAGCCAGATCACGCGGCGCACGCCAAGCGCGGTTTCGAGCGCCGCTTCGGCCTCGGCCTCGCTCCAGACGTTGCGGTTTGGATTGAGCAGGCATTCGCGGGTCGTCAGCACTGTACCCGCACCGTCATGGTCCAGCGCGCCGCCTTCGAGGATGAGGGAATAGCGCTTGATCGGCAGGGCTTCGGCCTCGGCGATGGCGCCAGCGGTCTGGCGGTCGCCCGGCATGTCAAATTTTTCGCCCCAGCCATTGAATTCGAAACACGCCGCTTGCGGGCCGCTGGTCGAATTCACCATGATCGGCCCCGTATCGCGCAGCCAGATATCGCCCGTCGGCACGCGGCAGATCTGGGCGAGCGATCCGAGCAACGCGCGCGCGGCTGCTTCGGCTGCGTCATCGCCCACAGCCAGCCTGACAGGCAACCGAGCCGCCAGGGCGCGCACGACCCCGGCGATCTCCGTGCGGGCGGGCTCCAGGTCACCGCCCCACTCCTCGGCGAGCCGAGGCCAGCCGATCCAGATCGCGCGCTGGCGGGCCCATTCGGGCGGAACAAGGTTTGAGCCTTCTGTCATCGCGCTGCGCTTGGCACATCGCGCAAACCATGGCCAGACCTCTTGCGCGTCACCGCGCGGTTATCAAAAAGCAGACGGCGGCCATCCCAAATCAGGGCGGCCGCCGACGCGTGATCTACACACTCTACTGAAGGAAAAGGGCCGCCGGATGTCTCCAGCGGCCCAAGTCTGTGATTGGCTTAGAAAGCGTACTTCACGCCCAGCTGAACCTGCCAGAGCGATGCGCTGTTCGTCACACGCTCTTCAGACCGCTCTGGGAAGCCAGTGTAGACATATTGGCCATCGACGATGTCGACGTTTGCTACGGGCTGGAAGTACTCGTAGCGAACCTGCTCCAACTGACCCCAATCGCTGTTCAGCAAGTTGCCGAGGTTCTCGATGTCCAGGAAGAAGGTACCCTTAGCCGTGTCTGGGAAGAAGGCTGGGAACTCCTGCTGGAGACGCAGGTCGAACGTCGTGTAGTCGCTGCTCTCGAACTCGTTGCGCAGTGCGATATCGCCAGCGAAGTCGTTCAGGCCAGACGTGCCCAGGAAGGTGAAGAAATCGTCCAGCACGGCCGCGTCGCCGCCGAAGGATGCCGTTGCATTAAACAGCGGGTCATTGGCGCCGGTCGGCACGTAGAACAATTCACCCTCATCATCGGCGCGGCCTTCGCGAATACCGAAAAGCGAACGCTCCCGACCACCGGAGTAGTCATAGGTATAGGAGAACGGTTGGCCCGAACGGTGATTGCCGAACAGGGTCGCCCGGGTCGCGAAGCCGTCGAAGAACTCCCGCTCCCAGTCAACGAACAGTTTGAGCTCGTGCTCACGCTGGTAGTTGGACACAGCCGTCCGCGCGTTCTGACGATCGAACGAGGCATAGTCAGAGTAGTTGGAAGACGCTGTGGAAGAGGTGCCGGAGTGCGCATCCGTTGCATCCTGCCATGTGTAGGAGCCACCGAACGTCATGCCCCAATCGTCCACAGGCTTGCGGAACTTCAGGGTGAGGATCTCCTGCTTACCCTTATCGATATTGGTCAGGAAGAGCGCCTCGGGAGCCACTTCAGCTTCACCAATATCCACGAGCCCGTCGCCATCGGTGTCGAGTGCAGACCCGTTCGCTGCGGTTTCGCCATCATCATAGAAATCGATCAGAGCCTGGGCACCGCCCGTCGCCAGGATCGAATTCACGAAGGCTGCGTCGAGACCGCAATTGTAGATTGGGCGGCCATCTGGAGCCTGGGCGACGCCTTCGGTGCCACAAGAGATATCATTCCAGAACGGTGCGTTTTCGTTGCTGCCATAGACATAGTCGATGCCGAATTCCCACTCACCCGTTCCGTAGAGATCTTCGAAGTAAAGATCGGCGCCGACGTTCGCACGCCAGAGTGACGGGATCTCGAAGTCTGGATCGAGGACGTTCACGTCACCATCGCCAGCTGTCAGGGAGTCCTGAACATTTTGCGGGATGTTGAAGCCATCGACGCCTGTGATTGGACCCGGCTGGAACGCCGTATCGAGGGTCACGCCGTTGTTTGAGTAGTTGTTAGATACCCAAACGTTTGGCGAACCACCCGAGAAGCGACCGAGGCCGCCGCGGAAGGTCACGATGTCGTTGTACTCATAATTGAAGCCGATCCGAGGCAAGACGATAGAGGCGTCAACAGGGTTGGCGTTGCTGAAGCCGTAGCGCGCCTCGAAATTCGGGTTTTCCGTGATCGTGTCGTCAGACTGGTAATCTTCATAACGCAGACCGGCAATCACGGTCAGCTTTTCATTGAACTGCCATTCGTCCTGAACATAGAGCGAAAGGATTTCAAATCCGAAGCTCGCAGCGCCGTCGACTTCATCATTCGTGACAGCGTTTTGGTAGAACAGGCTTGAAGCCGTGCGGGCCTGGAAATCTGCGATGGAGTCGAACGAGTACTCGCCTTCGGAGCCTGGCACGAAGAGGTTGAACACGTCTTGCTCTTCATACTCTACACCGAACTTGACCAGGTGGCTGCCGTAGCCGCCGATCTCGCCAAGATCGTACGTACCCGTTGCCTTCACCTGAAGAAGCTCGTTTTCAAGCTCGTTGGCGTGGCGGAAGAAATCAGGTCCGATAGAGACCGAGCCTTCCGGCGTCTCGATTTCGAAGTTGGCGAAGTCGCCGCCGCCGAGCGGAACCTGACCGGTGATCTGCTCCGACAGCGCGAGCTTGAACTCGGTGGAGAAGCGGTCGGTCCAGTCACTGAAGAG
>JBCBGD010000154.1:4262-6414 GCA_038527085.1 Pseudomonadota bacterium
CGGAACCTGACCGGTGATCTGCTCCGACAGCGCGAGTTTGAACTCGGTGGAGAAGCGGTCGGTCCAGTCACTGAAGAGTTGAACGGCGTAAGCATTCGTTTCTTCGGAACGATCATACCAGGTCGATGGTGAGCCGAGGTCCGCACCGTTGTTGCGCGGCTGGATTTCATTGCCTTCGTTTTGAATGAACGTGAACTTCGCGCGGTGATCAGGGTTGATGTCCCAGTCGATCGTGGCCAACAGCTTCTGGTCTTCGACCGGGTCTAGACCACCAAAGGACAGAGGATCGAAGCCGTAGACGTTTTGCGAGATTGAGCGCAGTTCGTCATAGGTGGCCTGGCTGATGCCGCTCTCAGCACCGGGAAGATCGTCTGCGTCGAGAAGCTGCTCCTCTTCGAAGTCTTCGTAGGCAACGAAGAAGAAGAGTTTGTCCTTGATGATCGGACCGCCGAGCGTAACGCCCCACGTCTTCTCTTCGAACTGCTGGTTGACTTCGATGTCGCGCGTTTCGTCGCCGGCGAGACCGTCATCGGTGTAGAAATAATAGGCAGAACCGAACAGGTCGTTCTGACCAGACTTGGTCACGATGTTGATCGTGCCACCGGTGAAGCCGGAGAATTCAACATCATAAGGCGCAACTTCAACAGAGAGCTGATCAAGCGCATCGATGGAGATTGGCGATCGCTGTGACGGGAAGCCGTTCGCGTTCAGGCCGAAGAGGTCGTTGAACTTGATACCGTCGATTGTGAGCGAGTTGAATCGGTTGTTGGTACCAGCAATAGAAATGGCACCCCCGTTCGTTGGGTCGACAGACACCAGGGGATCGAGACGAGCAATGTCGCGAATGTCGCGCGAAATTGTTGGCAGTCCGGCGATGGCTTGCTCATCGAAGGAGCTCGTTGGCCCAAGCGACAGGAGACTGTCGGCAGCGGTACCGGTCACCACAATCGTGTCAAGCGTGCGCGACGCACCGAGCGTGACACGCAAGGGGAATGTTTCGTTCACCGTCAGGAAGACGTTTTCAACGCGTTCGGTAACACCGTCAGCCGTGATCGAGACGGTGTAAGGACCGCCAACGCGCAGGCCGCGTTCAGTGAACACACCGTTCGAATCGGTCGTTGCCGTATCTGTTGAACCGGACGGCGTGTGAAGAATGCTGACAGAGGCGCCTGAAACGGGTGCACCGTTTGCATCTGTAACCACGCCGCGCACGGATGATGTTGTAACCTGCGCTTCGGCGGGCTGGACGATGGCAGCGGCCATCACTGAGACGGCGGCGCCGCCGACAAGTGTCTTCCAATTCATGATTTCGTTCCCCTCGGATGAACGTGAACCGGGTCTGGGAGGATGCCCCGGAATGCGGCCCACCTATCCGCGCCGCGCGACGCTTCCGTAACAGTTATGAGAAGCTTTTATGTCGGGACTTGAATCCCGCACGAGTGTTGTTGCGACGCCACAATTCCCCCTGCGTCAGGTGCAGGGACGCCGGCTTTCAGTTTTCAGGGGAATGGTTCGAAATCTGCCTCAGAAAGGCATCTTGAAACCGGGCAGCATGCCGCCGCCAAGATCCTTGGTGGCTTCCTTCATCGCCGCTTCCATCTGCTGGTCGAGATGCTTGCGGGCATCGCCATGGGCCGCCTTGATCAGGTCCTCGACGATCTCCGCATCATCGCCCATCAGCGATGGATCGATGGTGACCGAGACCAGCTCGCCCTTGCCACGCAGTCGCACCCTGACAAGACCTGCACCTGCCACACCATCGGCTTCGGTCGCCTCGATCTTCTTCTGGGCCTCGGCCATTTTCGACTGCATCTCCTGCGCCTGGCGCATGATTTTCTGCAGGTCTTTCATCGGGCTCTCCTTGGGGGCGTCAGGCGGTGCGGCGTCCGGGTGGGTTCAGATCAACCACATTGGGGGCCTCTGTTGCAGGATCAATGGGCCCTTCCTGGCGCACATCGACCACCTTTGCGCCTGGCAGCGCCTCAAGCGCCGCGGCGACCTTGGGATGGCGCGCGGCGTCCTCGATCTTCTCGGCCAGGAGGCGGGCCCGGCGCCCTTTCATCGTTTCACTCGCACTCTCGACCTGGTCGACCTGCCAGATGACGTCCGTTTCCTTCTCGAGGAAAAGCGCCAGGCGCCTAAGCAAGTCGTC
>JBCBGD010000155.1:0-6413 GCA_038527085.1 Pseudomonadota bacterium
CCCTGATCTCCTATTCGACCGAAGCCGCCTGCATCATCTCGAAGGCCAGCGCCCATGAGCGCCAGGCGCTTGCAGGCAAACGGAATGGTCGGTGGGCAGATGATCGACATGCTGGGTTCGGACATGCCGCGCGACCTCAACACCATCACCCGAATGCAGAGGCTGAAGACAGGCGCCCTGATCTCCTATTCGACCGAAGCCGCCTGCATCATCTCGAAGGCCAGCGCCCATGAGCGCCAGGCGCTTGCAGGCTTCTCCCATGACCTCGGATTGGCCTACCAGATTGCCGATGACATCCTCGACGCCACCGGACAGGAAAGCATGACGGGCAAGGCCGTGCGCAAGGATGCCGGCGCGGGAAAGGCCAATTTCGTCACACTGCTTGGCCTGGAGGGCGCGAAGGAGCGTGTGCGTCTTCTTGCCGCTCAGGCAAAGGACCACCTCGCCATCTTTCACGATCGCGCCGATATCTTGCTGCAATCGGTTGATTTTGTTTTAGGACGAGAGCGCTAAGACTTGCCTCGATCGTCTGTTCACGACACACTCATAGCGAGATTATGACTATACCCAATACTACCCGCCTACTTGACGCAATCGACGACCCGAAGGATCTGCGGGGCCGTTCACGCGAAGAACTCCGTCAGATTGCTGATGAAGTGCGCGAAGAGGTGATCGACACGGTATCCGTCACGGGCGGGCATTTGGGCTCTGGTCTTGGCGTGGTCGAACTCACGGTTGCGATCCACGCGGTCTTCAACACACCTGAAGACAAGCTCATCTGGGATGTCGGCCACCAGTGCTATCCCCACAAGATCCTGACCGGACGCAAGGACCGCATTCGCACCCTGCGTCAGGGCGGTGGCCTGTCAGGCTTCACCAAACGGTCAGAAAGTGAATACGACCCGTTCGGCGCGGCCCATGCCTGCACGTCAATTTCAGCCGGCCATGGCTTCGTGAAGTCGCGCGACATCCAGGGCGGCGACAATCACGTGATCTGCGTGATCGGCGACGGGTCCATGTCGGGCGGCATGGCCTATGAGGCAATGAACAATGCCGGTCATGACGGCAAGAAGCTGGTCGTTATCCTGAACGATAACGACATGTCGATCTCGACCCCTGTCGGCGCGATGAGCCATTATCTGTCGCGCCTCGTCAGCTCCGGGCCCTATCGCGGCTTGCGCAAGCTGGCCAAGCGGATCGCAAGGCCAATCGGGCTGGAAAATCCAGCGCGCAAGGCTGAGGAGTATCTGCGCGGCTTCACCATGGGCGGCACGCTGTTTGAGGAACTGGGCTTTTATTATGTCGGCCCGATCGACGGCCACGACATGGATGTGCTGCTGCCGATCCTGGAAAACGTGCGCGAGATCGGCGACCGCCCGATCCTGATCCATGCGGTGACCACGAAGGGTAAGGGATACGACCCGGCGGAAAACAGCGACGACAAGTATCATGGCGTCTCGAAGTTCTCAGTCGTCACGGGCGAGCAAAAAAAGTCCGCCCCGAAGGCGCCGAGCTATCAGAAAATTTTCGGCGAGACGATTACGGATCTCGGCCGCACAGACCCTCTCGTGTGCGCGGTCACGCCCGCCATGCCCGGCGGCTCCAAGACAGATATCTTCGCGAAAGAGTTCCCTGACCGTCACTTCGATGTCGGCATTGCGGAGCAGCATGCTGTGACGTTCGCGGCTGGCCTCGCCGCCGATGGCATGAAGCCTTTTGCAGCGATCTACTCCACCTTCCTGCAGCGCGGCTATGATCAGGTGGTCCACGATGTGGCGATCCAGAAACTGCCTGTGCGCTTCGCGATCGACCGGGCTGGCCTCGTCGGCGCGGATGGCGCAACCCACGCAGGCAGCTTCGACATCGGCTATATGGGCGCCCTGCCCGGCATGGTGTGCATGGCCTGCGCCGATGAAGAAGAACTCGCGCGCATGGTGATGACGTCCTACGCCTATGACGAGGGCCCAAGCGCGTTTCGCTTTCCGCGCGGGGAAGGCTTCGGCGTGGACATGTCGCAGGCGCCAGAGCCGCTCAAAATCGGCAAGGGCCGCATCGTGCGCGAAGGCACAACCATCGCGATACTGTCCTATGGTGCGCGTCTCGAAGAGGCCAAGCAGGCCGCAGAGATGCTCCAGGCCCAGGGCCTATCCGCCACCGTGGCCGACGCGCGCTTTGCCAAGCCGCTCGACACCGAACTGACCGAGCGCCTCGCCAAGGACCACGAAGTGCTGATCACGATCGAGGAAGGCTCGGTCGGCGGGTACGGCGCATTCGTGTTGCACCATCTGGCCGGCGTTGGCGCGCTTGATACGGGATTGAAGATCCGCACGATGACCCTGCCCGACGTGTTCCAGGATCAGGACACACCAGCCAACATGTACGAAGCTGCCGGCCTGACGGCGCGCCACATCGCGGCCAAGGCCATCGAGGCACTTGGGAGGGGCGACCTGTCAGAGATCGAACGCTTCGGCATGGGCGCGGCTGGCTGAGTAAGTCTTAGATCCCGGCTCGCTCAAGCAGCTCATCAAATGCAGCCCAGAATTCCGCGCGCTTGTCGTCGGTCTCCATCAGGATCTCGTGCATCGCGCCGTCAACAGTGATGTGCGTGCAGTTGGGCAGTGACGCACAGATGCGGTCATGGCTGCGATTGTCGACGAGCTTTTCTTCAGCCGCCGACGCCACCAGGATGGGAATATCAATCGCTTCGAGCTTGGACTTGCGCGCGAAGGTTCGGACAATTGCCAGCGACGCGCCCAGCCATCCCCAAGTGACGGGGCCCAGGCCCAAGTCGGGCGCCGTGTCCACAAGATCGCGATGGACCTGCCAACGGCGCTCGTCATGGGTGACGATGTTGTCCTTGAAGCGTTCGGGTGGGCCGGGCTGTTGGGCGTAGTCGCCAGATCGGCCCATGGCGCGCATCGCCCAGACCAGGTAGCGCATGCCGAATATGCGCGTGCGCAGGCCCCACATGGGCGCGCAGAAGGCCGCCGCGCTGACCTTCACCAGCTTTTCGGAAATGGCCGCCAGGGCAATGGCCCCGCCCATGGAATGGGCAAGCGAGACATATGGCCGGGGAAGCCTGTCTTCGAGCTCATCCAGACCCTTGCGCAGGGCGCCCATGAAAGTCTGGAAGTCATCAATGTGGCCCTTGCCGCGATCTTCCAAGAGCCTTTCAGATAGGCCCTGGCCAGGCCAATCCAGGATCAGCGCCGCAAAGCCTTTGCCCTGCAGGTCCCTCGCCACTTCGAAATACTTCTCAATGAACTCGGTGCGCCCGGGGCAGACGATGACCGTCCCGCGCACGGCATCCGCGTTCAATGCCGGCACCAGGCACGCGCGCAGCCGCCGCCCACCGCTTCCGGTGAACCAGACAAGCTCAGCGCCTTCTGGACGGGGATTGCCCGGCACATCCACGAAGCGCTGGAGATCAGAAACGACAGCCATCAAAGCATCCTAAAGACAAAAAGGGGCCCGGCATAGCATGCCGGACCCCTCCCGTAATTTCACTTGCGCTGAACGCTAGTTGAACTTGCTCATCAGCGACTGCAGCTGCATGGCAACGGACATGTCGCCTTCCACCTTCAGCTTGCCCTGCATGAAGGCCATAGTGGCGTCCATGTCGCCGGTACGGATCTTCTGGAAGTCATCCCAGTCGACCTTGATGGTGGCATCTGCATCGCCGTCTGCGTTGCTGGCTGAGCCAGCTTCACCATCGATGAACAGCTTTCCTTCATCGCCGAAATCGAACTTCACCTTCTTGTTGAAGTCGCCGCCGGCGCTGACAGCTTCATTGGCCTTGGACGTGAGCTCGTCGAGGGTCATGCGTCTTCCTCCATCTTGGTCGCATCTGGCGCAGATAAAGCAGGATGCGGGCGCGGAACGCAAGTACCACGCGCTTGACGTGACCTAGAGGCAGCGCGTTTTTTGATCCCATGAGTTGGGAAAAGTCGATTGAAGAGCTTCGCCAGCGCGAACGGCTGGCCGAAGAGATGGGTGGGGATGAGCCTGTCGCGCGCCAACGCTCGCGCGGGAAGCTCACGGTGCGCGAGCGTGTCAGCTTCCTGGCCGACCCGGGCAGCTTCCATGAAATCGGCAAGATCGCTGGCGTGGCGACCTATGACGAGAATGACGAATTGGAGAGTTTCCGCCCGTCCAACTCCGTGATGGGTCGCGCCACGCTGGACAAACGGCCGGCCGTGATCCTTGCCGACGATTTCACCGTGCGCGGTGGGGCGGCCGATGCCTCGATCTGGCAAAAGATGGTTCAAGCCATCAAGATGGCGGCAGAATATCATATGCCGCTGGTCCAGATGATCGATGGCACTGGCGGCGGTGGCAGCGTGAAAATGCTGGAGAAGGATCCGCGCACCTACATTCCCGAGACACCGGGCTGGAACGAGATCAATTACGGACTGACCCGTGTTCCTTTCGTCTCCCTCGCACTTGGTCCCTGTGCAGGGATGGGCGCGGGGCGGGTGGCTGCAAGCCATTACAGCGTGATGGTCAAGGGCCTGAGTCAGGTGTTCGTGGCCGGCCCACCCGTGAGCCGCGCCCTTGGCGAGGATGTGACCAAGGAAGAACTCGGCGGCTGGGAGATACAGGCACGCAATGGCACGGTGGATGATGTGGTCGACACCGAAGCTGATGCCTTCATCGCCGCTCGGAACTTCCTCTCTTACCTGCCCTCCAGCGTCGACAGTTTGTCTGAGCGCCACCAGCCGTCAGACCATCCCGACCGGCGCGAAGACAGCCTTATCTCCATCGTCCCGACCGATGGCACCACGCCCTACAAGCCGCGCACGATCATTGAAGCCACCCTGGACCGCGGCACATTCTTCGAAATCGGGCGCCAGTGGGGCCGGGGTATCGTCACGGGACTGGCGCGCATCGACGGCTACCCGGTGGCCGTGCTAGCGGGCGACCCTTTCTTCCTGGACGGGGCGTGGACGGCAGATGTGTGTGACAAGGTCACCCGGCATATGGATCTCGCGAGCCTCTTCCACTTGCCTGTTATCCATTTTGTCGACTGCCCGGGCTTCGCCGTCGGTGTGCGCCACGAAACGGCGGGTGTGACCCGGCGCGGCGTGCGCGCGATGAACGCGGTCTATCAGTCCGGCGTGCCCGTCTGCTCAGTCGTCATCCGCAAGGCCTATGGCCTGGCGGGCAGCGCGATGATGAACCAGTCGCGTACCAAATGGCGCTATTGCTGGCCTTCGGGCGACTGGGGCTCGCTGCCCATGGCCGGTGGCATTGAAGCAGCATTTCGAAAGGAACTCGCCGAGTCAGACGATCCCGAGGCGCTGATCGCCCAGCTGAACGCCAAATTCAAAGCCATCGCCTCGCCTTTCCGAACAGCAGAGAGCTTCTATGCCGAAGAGATCATCGATCCGCGCGACACAAGGCCCCTGCTCTGCGATTTCGTGGAGCACGCCCAGCGCGCGTTGAAACCGGGCCAATGGGCACCCGATTGGCGGCCTTAACGTTTGGCAATCTGGCGCCGCAACATCGTCACAGAACCGCCACTTGGATCGGGCCGGATGGCTGGGTAAGACACCGGCCAGAGTTTCACCCTACAGGAGATCACCAATGATCCGACTCGCCCTTGCCTCCGCCTCGCTCGCCTTGCTGGCGGCCTGTGCCTCGACCACGACCGAGCCCGTAGAGCCCGCTGTTGCCTCAGAGCCTCCTGCAGAGGCCGCAGACATGGCCGACAACCCGTTCAACCTGGCCATGACGACGGTGAACGATCTCGCCTTGGCCGGCAATGAGCAGATCGCCATCGATCGTTTGACGCAGTTGCTGGGTGACGAAACCCTAAAGCCAGCAGAACGCATGCTGGCGTTCGAAACCCGCGCATCGCTGCGCGCTGGCGAGGGCAACGATGTTTATGGCGCCATCGCTGACTACACTGCCCTGCTCGAGATGGATGGCCTGACAGCCGAGCAGGTGACCGCCTACACCGAGGCGCGCGACATCCTCAACGGCGAAGCGACGTCGCTGAATTTCCTTCTGGAGCAAGGCAATCTTTCGCGCACCGAACGCTTCGAGACGCTCTTCCGGCTCGGCCAGCATCAGGACGCCATGGACTACATGCTTGCCAACAATCTGAAGCCGTCGAACGACTACCTAGTCGACATGTACCAGATGGGCTTCCTCTGCGAGGGCGATGAGTATGGCGGGCCGGTCTATGACGCCGTAGAGCCAGACGGTACGCCGCGCGCCCTGCAGTATTGCGATTTCGGCAAATAAGGTTCGATCGCCACTCAACACTCAAAAAACAACGCGCAGGCTTGATAGCCTGCGCGTTTGCATTTGGAGGAAATGCTGGCGTGGAGAGAGGTGGAGATCCGCACCGGTGGCCGCCTGAGGAGTGAGCGAAAACACAGACGACCGTGCGGGGTAAGGGGGGAGGG
>JBCBGD010000156.1:0-6405 GCA_038527085.1 Pseudomonadota bacterium
CCGAGCCATTCCGAGCGAGCGTAATCTTCAATCTGGATAGTATAGAATGTGGCGGTGCGTGTATTCGTCATGAAATCTGTCTCATGGGTTAGGAACGCTCATGGCGACAAGTCGCGGTAAACCCGCGAACCAGCTCTTATGCAACTATAAAACTCTAACAATAATATGGACAAAACACACGCCATTTTTCCGAAGAGCGGCGCGTTCAAAACTGCGTTGCTCATGCACTCAGCAACCAAATTAATGCCGCGTGATCGCGTCGTGTTCAGCCCAAGAGCCGGCTCTACTGTGCCAAGCGCTTAGCCAGTCAGTGTGTTGTAAAGCCTGCCCAAGTCAGCGCTCACCCTACGAGGATCATAAGTCTCTGCACGCAAGGCATTTGCAGTTGTGATCTTCTGAAGGCTGATTTCGTCCAAAGACACAATCAACCGCAGGGCGTTGCGAAGGCTCTCGACGTCTCCTGACTCATAGAGAAGCGGATGGTTCTCGGGCGGTAGAAGCTCGCGCATTTGCGGCGTATCGGGCGCGATGATCGGCGTACCGTAGGTCAATGCCAGCATGGCCACGCCTGAGGTCAAGAAGCGGGTATAGGGCATAACGACTGCTCGAACGCTCGAGAACATCCACTCGATCGCCTCATCAGGCACGCGGCCAATTTGAAGATCGATCCCCGGCAGCTCTCCGATCGCGCGAACCGTCTCGGAATAAGGATCGTTCGGCAGGACGTCGCCGCGCACATGAATTTGCAGGTCAGGCGAAATTGTCTCGATCGGTGAGATGGCCTCTGCAAGGAAATCGAGCCCTTTATATTCCCTCAATAGGCCGAAGAAGAGCAATTCATTGCGCCCACGAAGGGCCTGACCGTGTGCCTGGGAGCGCGGATAAACGCCCGCATAGGATGGGTGCGGGAACAGCATGTATTTCGACATGTCGACGTCGACCTGTTCTCGCAGCGCGGCGAGGGCCGCAGTGGAATGCACCAACACTCTGTCAGCATGCTTTCCGAGCGTCGCTCGCAGCTCCATCAACTCTTCCGTGAATTCCAGCTCGTGCGGCAAGCGATTGTGGAGAGTCCAAACGAGCTTGCCACCGTGGCTTTTGAACTCTCCCAATGACGCGCAGAGCCTCTGAGTCACCAACCTTGCTTCGGTAACACTCGAGCATTTACGCAAGGGGTTCTCCTCCCAGTGCACATGCATCAGCTTGCTTTCTTTCCGCCGGGCCCGGCCGACCGCGTCGTCGAATGTGCCCTTCACAGCCTCGAACGCACCGCCAAGAGCGCTATAGATGAGGTCGTGATAGGGATTGCCGTGGAACATCGTGGCGTTGGTGACAATCATCACGCCTCCTCCCCTGGGCGGTTGGGTAAGATGATACCGGGCGCATCGAATTTCCGTGTCTTCAGTGGAAACGGCATGAAGGGCGAGTCTCCGCGTCGAATGCGATCATGCCAGGCCGCTTGATGAGCCTGATACTCAAGACGCGGCGGCGAGAAGCCGGTTCTGGAAATCCCGAATTCCTCGTTCCCGGTGAGCGAGTCGCTGCGCACGCGGCCAAAGAGCAGCGGCCAACGCAAACGCACCAGCGCCCGGCGGCCGAACGCGAGTTGAATCCGCCTGATGTACTCCATATCGGCTTCGATCCGTACTGAGTCGAACAGCCCGATCGCATCCATGACTTGCTGACGGCGAAAGACCAGCGAAATACAGCAGACGTGGGAGATTTGTCCGCCGGCCTTGACCATCAGGTTGCCATTTGTCGTCATCCGCAGCCAGTCCGTCGTCAACGCCTGCAGATCCTTGCGCCTTTCCAACACCGCCACAGATTTGCCAATGCGATCAGGATGCGACCAATCATCGGAATCCTGGAGCGCTACGTAGGTGCCAAGCGCGCTGAGCAGTCCCATATTTTTTGAAACATAGGTTCCTGAGTTCTCTGTCTTCAGGATCGGCCTTACACGCGTATCGGCGTCTCGCCAGCGAAGCAGCTTGTTGGGTGTGTCGTCTGTCGACATGTCGTCGACGACGATCAACTCAATGTTTCTATAACGCTGGTTGAGGATCGACTCTATCGCGGTATCGATGAAGTCACTGGAATTATAGCTCGTCATCACGACGCTCACCAGCGGTCCATCGGTCAGCGGCGGGAACTCGGTCTCCGCAGGGGCCTGTTGTTCCGGTGCCAACGTAAAGTCATCGAAGTTTCCCGCAGAGCCCAGCTTTATGGCGAGATCCGAACAACCAAGGCGACGCAGCATCGGATTCAGTTTTCGGATGGAAAGGTAGATCCCCTGTTTTCGGGAAATGGCGTAGCTGAAGAGGTCGAGTTCTTCTTCAAACCGAACGGCCTTCGGGAGGTCCCTTGCCGCAGAGACAAGCGCGCTCGCCTCTTCCAGATTGTCCAGTTCGAGATGTGCCGCTGCCACAATAAGGCGGAGTTCGATGTCTTCTGGCTGGCAAGCAAGGAGTTCGTCTCCGCGTCTCGCGGCCCCCTCGAAATCGGCGAGAAAAAACAGGTTGCGAACCGCCTCGCGCGACACGGATTGCCATTCGGGCGAAGCGTGCCGATCGAGCAATTCGCCCGCCTCTTCCGCTCTGTCCAATGCACGCAATGCCCGGACATGATTGATGATCAACCATTCGCTCAGTTCGTCTGCTTCCAACAGCTCACATATCTCAATGACGCGCGCATGATCGCCTGTCTTGACGCAAAGATCGATCAGCCGCTTAAGGCCGTCGCTGCTGATTTCACCACGTGCGTAAAGATCATTGTAGATGTCCAAAGCGCCGGTTTCGTCGCCCTCGATGAGCAGGGCGCGACCAAGCGCATGCAATCGAGATGTGTCACCCGGGCGCTGGATCAAAGCCTTCACGCGACCTTCGCGGAAGCGGCGCTTCAATTTTGTGACCTCAGGCGTGATCCTCAGCGGATCAGCCATTCCAACAGCGCGCTCAAGGGAAAGATAGCGCTCCATCAAATCGGTGTTGTCGGGCTGTTCGTTTATCGCAATCTTCAGGAGATCAGCGGCCACGTGCGCATCACCCCACTTGTTCGAGAGCGTACTGGCAAGATTGATCAGGTTGAGAGGAGGGTTGTCCAAGCTGTTGACCGACGCCAAGGCTATGTTCAGCGCCTTGTTGGGTCGCGCCGTGACCTCACAGTATTTTGCAGCACCGGTGACCGCGCCCAGATCCAGGCTTGCAGTGTCGGGAAGCTCCGCACAGGCACAAATCGCACCGCCTAAGGCAATGGCATTTTCGTCCCGCCTGAGCTCATTGTTCACCCGCTTTTTTGGGTGCTTTAGTAGCGCTGATGTAACTCCGGCCAAATGGGCGTCATTGGCGCCTATCAACGTAAGAGACTTGAGAAGGCTGATCAGATCCGACATGCGATCAAGCTTGCGGACACAGAATTCAAAGTTTGAGCTCGGTGTTTCGGTGCTTACTGCGTTGAGCGCAGCGGTTAAACCAGTCTCATCTTGTCCACCAAAAAGCCACGCCGATAGCGCTCGCCCGGCATCGCCAAGGGATTCGACCCAGGCATGTTGCTCTGGAGGCAGGGGTGCCTCGCGAACGACGCCTTGTTTTCGCGCGGCTATTGCTGAGGAAAAATCCTGCCACTCGGGCAGGCGTCGAGCAACCAGGGTGGGTGTCTCTTCAGCCAATCCCGCAAGTCGCCGATGAACAATTTCAATCGAATGGGCTAAGCCGGCATCATCAGTGGCATCGAGATCAAGCAGATTGCCTTCGGCGCGCGCAAAGTTGCCCTTTGTCCAATGCCAGGCGGTCTTGGCAGCCAATGCGCGACCCTCACCCAGCATAGGCCGTCTGAGCACGTCCATGGCATTGGCAGCGGTGCCATCCAAACTCAGTGAAAGGGCCGAGCCTCCAGCTTCCGTTTGCAGAGCAGCAAGTTCCAGATCAATCGTGAAGCTTTGGCGGCCTCCGGATTGGACATCAATGGGCACCTGCATGAGCGATCCGTCGGAGTTCGCTAGCACCTGTGCCTCGATGACGGCGCCTGATTGAAGCGTTTCGTTGATAAGAACGCCCTTGATGTGAGTACCTTCCAGAACGGCTGTTACAAGGCGTTGCCCAGAGCCATGCTTGATGTGCCAGCAGGAGTGCTCAATCAGAACGCGAATGAAGCCATCAATCGAATTCTCCTCGTCGGAAAGAAGCGACAGCACGTCTGAGCGCCGAGAATCGACCAACCAGATTGCATCAAGAAGGTCACTCCAGTTTCTGGCTGCCACTTCGAGGTTTGGACCGCCGTCGTTTTGCCAAGCAAAGACACGGGTCAACTCGCTCGCGCAGCTGGAAACAGCGTTCGGGCAGCTTTTTTCGTGGCTCAAGGGGCCCCGCCCAAGCCACTGGAGATAGACTTTCTGGAATTCCTTAGACAATAGAAAGGCCCGAATGATCGCCGGATATCCTTGGCGTTGTCGCTCCTGGACGTCATCATTCTTGTTCGGTGGGCGCCCCAAAAATGTTCTGAACAGAACGCCGACCGCTTTTGATGTAGGCGCCTCTTTGAAGATCGGCCGGAAAATCTCGGGGTTTTCGTGTTTCCAGGCTTCGAAGCTGGCGCGGACTTGCTCTCGCTGGTCTGGCTCCAACGTTTCGGCGATCAGAGCACCATCTTGACTGAACAGGGTGTAGATCAGTTCCCGCCAGGACTGCGCATTACGCACGAACAGGCCATCGCTTTCACTCACCAGTCGTTCGGCTGCCCATTTGCAAAGCTCTGGCGAGGGGCGCGGTGAAAGCGCCTCATATTCTGAAAAGCTGCCGTCGATCACGGCGGGTAATATTTGCGAGCGAAATCGTTTCGTCGCACACAAACGCCGAATTGAAGAGCTGAAATTCGTGATGGTGACGGAAGCGAGCTGTACGGTTCCCGGCCACTCGGCCTTTATAATCTGAATCAGGTAATCCGCATTGATCCGCTTTACGGTAAGCGCATCTTTCAGCGTTGTCCGGCCAGTTGCGGTGATTTCGACTGTCATCTACCTGAATTCCCCTCACGCGACGCTAAGAAAGCCATAAATGAGTAAATGGTTAATTTGAACCGGGCGACTGTCACCGACGTGCGAAATTCAGCCGAAATGGTGCTTTTCGATCCCCTTTCTCAAGGTAACTCCGGACGGCCCTGTGAGGGCGAACCATCGCGCGCATGAGTGCCTCAGCTTCGTTGAGACAGGTCAGGGACCTGGCTGCATTGGCCAGCTTTGCGTATAGGAGAAGGTATTCTGCGATTTGCGGTTCCAAGCGCGCAGCGCGTCTGGCGCGACCAAGAGCGGCATCATTGGCGCCCGCTCGGCTTAACACGGTTGCGACCAGTGACTGCCAGCCCGCATGGTCCCAATTCTCATTCACCTTTGCCAAGCGCAGTGCCCGCACCATCTGACCTGTCTCCCATTCCCGATACAACTCAGCAAACGTCCAGAGCCTCTGTCGCGTGAGGTCGTCAGGTGCCCCTGAAATGCCGCCCTTTGCCATCAAGGCGTCCGCATAGGCCTGGCGATTTTCCAAAAGGCTGAGATAGAACCGGTTGTGGGTGAGATACTCAGTGACCCCATGATGGTATGGAGCGACATAAATCTTGCCGAATCGTCCACTGTAAGTGCGGCTCTGAGCCAGATACCCTGCGTCAACGGCATCGTAGCTGCCGAAAATCGTCATGCCTTGTTTCGTTCGATTTCGCGGTGAGATCGAACGGTAGAGGTCAACTTTCGGATGGCTGAGACTCACTCCGTTGTCGCGACTCCGCGACCCCGGCTGTGCCAGCGTCAGTTCTGGGCTGGTGGCGAGAAAGTGCGAAGCGGGAAATCTATCGGAGAAGACCAAAGCGGCGTGGGCTCCCATGGAGTGACCGACAAACGTCACTTGGCGCGGATCGCGATCTGCAAGCGCTTTTGAGAGCCAAGCCGTCACTTCAGCATAGGTTGAGCCCACGCCAGGAATACCGCCTCCGTACCAATCGTTTGCCAATGCATTGAAATGGATTTTTGCGCCGCCAAGCAACTCGAAAACCCTGGATTGTGCGAAACTCTCTGCCGGGATCCGCACATGGGAAAAAACCACCCAAGTGCGCTCATCTTCCGGAGCCGCAATGGCTCGCGTGTAGGGCGTGTCCAACTGGCCACCATTTTTGAAAACCGAGCGCACTTTTTCAGGCGACACATTTGATGTGACCCCGCTCATAAGAAGCGACCTTGTTGCGGCAAGCTCCAGAGAAAACACATCTCCTCAGCGATCGAGTCATAGTTGAATTGTTGCAGCACCCGTTCGCGCGATGCCGAAACATAGTTGCTGGCGGTCTCAGGCTGCTCAAGAAGGTTCTGGACCGCCTGGTTGAGAGCTGAGACGTTGAGCGGTGGGACCGTCAGACCTGTCTCGCGGT
>JBCBGD010000157.1:0-5984 GCA_038527085.1 Pseudomonadota bacterium
CTCGGCATCGGGCTTCTCGCGCTCCTTGGCGAGGTGGTACAGCCTCTGGGCGGTGCGCAGGAGCTGCGGGCGGCGAACCTGATCGTACCAGTACGCCCGGCGGTCTGCGGCTGCGATCTGTTCGCTCACGCGGTCGAGCTGCGCGATCGAGTCCAGATAAGCCTCGCCACCCGGCTGCGCCGCAGCCCATTTCGACAGCGCGGTCTCGCGTTCCAGCCTGCGCTTGAGCAGGCTTACACGCTCAGCACCATCGATCTGGCCGCCGAGATTTTTCAGGAAGTTGTTCAGGCCCGCCAGGCGCGATTCGTATTTGATGCGCGCGTCACTGCCTTCCGGCGCGGCGGCCTCGATCGTCTCGATCCATCCCTCCAGCAGGTCGACCCAGACAGGATACTGCCAGCTGAATGTGTTGCGCACCTCGGCCGAGCGGGCATAGCGCGAGGTCCGGCCTGGATAGCCGAGCACCATGACAAAATCGCCTTCCGACAGGCCCGATGCAGAAACTTCCAGCGTGTGCTCAGGTTGGAACGGCACATTGTTGGGGTCGTAATCTGCCGGGGCACCTTCGCGCGAAACATAGGCGCGGTAGAAGGCGAAGTCCCCAGTGTGGCGAGGCCACATCCAGTTATCGATGTCCCCGCCATATTTGCCGATCGAGTCGCCCGGCGCATAAACGAGGCGCACGTCGCGAATTTCCAGACGGTCGATGAGCTTGAATTCAGCGCCGCCGTAGAAAGACGCCACCTGGCAGCGGTGTCCTTCCTGGGTTTCGCACTCGGCGACGATTTCCTTTCGCCGCGCTTCGATGGCGGCGTAGACATCCCTGCCCCGGTCCAAATCACCAAGGCCGGCGCGGACGCGGTCTGTCACGTCCTGTACATCGACGGTGACGTAGATCCGCGTTCCAGGCGCCGCGGGCAGTTCATCGACAAACCGGTTCGCGATGAAGCCGTTTTCAAGATAGTTGTTCTCAGCTGTCGAATTGAACTGGATCGATCCGCGGGCGCAGTGGTGATTCGTCACCGCGAGACCCGAACTCGACACAAATGATGCGCTGCACCCGCCGAGAGAGACCACCGCGCCCATCGGAAACTGCGTCAGCTCGGTCAGGCTCGCAGGGTCCAGCTCCAGACCCGTCGCCGTGAGATCCTCAGCGATCATGGGCAACTGGTCGGGGGTGAACATGCCCTCCTTGGCGCCAGCAGTCCCCGCACTGAACAGCGCGCCGCCAAGGGCACAAAGCGTGACAGCCAATGCACGTTTCGATGTCAATTGAAGCTCCTCAACCTGATGGCGCTTTTGGCGGCTAGACTTACCTTACACAGGAATTCGATCAATCACAGCGCTGCAATCGCGTGGACCGGGAGCGAACCCGCAAAAGTTCGCGCGCGTTGAAAATACCACGAGAAATCAGAGGCGCACTCGCCTCAAGCCCACTGCGGCTTTTCGGGCACGCCCTCACAAACTGCAGCCCAAAGGCAGAAAACGCGCTTAACCGAGCGGAACTTTTCCCATATAGGGGCCGTTCGCGCCGTGGGTGATCACGGGTTGGCAGGTGTTGCGGGCTTGGGGGTTCGCTCAGCTAGAGAAGCCGATTGCGGCAGTATGGCGTGGCCAATATTGTTCGCGACGATTGGCGGAAGGAGAGGGCTAAGTGACAGACTACATCGGGTACGAAGCACTAACTCAGGCCGCCATGCGCGGGGTTGTTCGCGAAGCCATCCGCAGCGCGCAGGCCAACTGCCAGACGCCGGGCGAGCACCACTTCTACATCACCTTCCGCACCCGCGCGCCGGGCGTGCAGATTGCAGAGACGCTGGTCGAACAGTTTCCCGAAGACATGACCATTGTGGTTCAGCACCAGTTCTGGGACCTTGAGGTGCATGACGGCCACTTCGAAATCATCCTGAAATTCTCTGGCGTGCCTCAGCACCTGCGCATTCCGTTCTCTGCGATCACGCGGTTTGTGGACCCGTCTGTCAATTTCGGCCTCAACTTCGAAGACGACCGCGCGGCCAATTCCGACCACAGCGTGCTTTCACCTGCGGCCGAAGATAAGGCGCCTCTTGAGGAGTTTGCGCCGACCTCTGGCGACAATGGCAACACCGTGGTGAAGCTGGACTCCTTCCGCCGCAAATGAGCGACAGGACTGCCGATTCAGATGCCCCGCCGCCTCTGAGCGACGCGGAGATGCTCGCGCGCTTCCAGAACTCGAAAAAGCGCCCGCCCTGTTCGGAAACCCTGCAAATGCGCCTGGCCAAGGTCGAGCAAGCCGAGCGACGCATCCGCATGGACTTCGATGTGCCAGAGGCGTTCGCCAACCCCACCGGCGCCGTACAGGGCGGCTTCATCGCCGCCATGCTGGACGAGGCGATGAGCACCTGCGTGATCATTGACTCCAACGTCACGATGACTGCGCCGACGTTGGAGATGAAAGTGTCTTACCTGTCCCGGCTGATGCCTGGGCCGGCATCTGTCGAGGCGCGGATCCTGAAACGCGGACGCTCAGCCGCGTTCATGGAAGCTGATTGCTTCGATCCCGATGGCAAGCTCGTTGCGCGTGCCAGCGCGTCGGCCATTCCCATGCCATTCAAGCGTCTGGGCTGAGCCCAATCAATCCATCGCCTCGACCCGCATGAAGATGCCCTCGCGATCTCCGACCCGCCGCTCGACCAGCAGACGCGCAACCTGGTGGTCATCCTCAAAGGCGTTGCCCGTGACCGAATCGAGCAGCGCCTTGGCGAGATTGTCGAGGTCCATCCATGGCGGATCGCCCGTGAATTCCATGACGATGTGGACCGCGTAATCGCCGTAGCCTGGGCGCAATCGCTGAAAGTGCTTGCGGAAAAACTCCCGCAGTAGGGTCTTGTAGTACTTCGCCTGGGTCGTCAGTCCGGTGCACCGCACCTCCAGCGCGCCATCTTCGGTGATGCGCGCCCTTACCTTTCCGTGCTGGGTCCAGTCTGCGTCCATGGCGCCGCGCCTTAAGCGATTGGACCTTAGTCGGCAAGCAGATCAATTGCTTAGCCGCGCCCATCTGCTACACCGCCAGGCAGAGATTCAGACATTGCGGAGACTGAAACCATGGCGAGCCAGGACACGCGCACCGAAACCGACACCATGGGCCCTGTCGAGGTACCTGCTGACCGCTATTGGGGCGCCCAGGCCCAGCGCTCGCTCGGCAATTTCAAGATCGGTTGGGAGACCCAGCCCCTGCCCCTCGTGCGCGCCCTGGGCATCGTCAAGCGCGCTGCCGCAGAGACGAACATGGCGCTCGGCAAGATGCCCGAAGACCTCGGAAAGGCCATTGTCCAGGCCGCCGATGAAGTCATTGAGGGCAAGCTGGACGATCATTTTCCACTGGTGGTCTGGCAGACAGGGTCGGGCACGCAATCGAACATGAACGCCAATGAGGTGATCGCCAACCGCGCGATCGAAATTCTTGGCGGCGAGATCGGGTCAAAGTCCCCCGTCCATCCCAACGACCATGTGAACATGTCCCAGTCGTCCAACGACACGTTCCCGACGGCCATGCACATCGCCTGCGCCGAGGAGGTCACGCACAGGCTGCTGCCTGCGCTGCAGCAGTTGCACAACGCCCTGAACGACAAAGCCCAGGCCTGGGCGGACATCATCAAGATCGGGCGCACCCATACGCAGGACGCAACGCCGGTGACCCTCGGCCAGGAATTCTCAGGCTATGCCAAGATGATCGAGATGGGGATCGAGCGGATCAACCAGTCCCTGCCCCGGCTGATGGAACTCGCCCAGGGCGGCACGGCGGTCGGCACCGGGCTCGCCTCTCCTGTCGGCTTCGACGAGATGGTCGCAGATAAGATCGCCCAGATCACCGGCCTCAATTTCAAGACGGCGCCCAACAAGTTCGAGGCGCTTTCGGCCCATGACGCGATGGTGTTCGGCCACGGCGCGATCACAACGGCTGCCATGAGCTGTTTCAAGATCGCCAACGACATCCGCTTTCTCGGCTCCGGACCACGCTCCGGTCTGGGCGAACTTGCCTTACCGGAAAATGAGCCGGGCTCTTCGATCATGCCGGGCAAGGTCAATCCCACCCAGTGCGAAGCCATCACCCAGGTCGCGGCCCACATCCACGGCAACAACGCCGCGATCAGCTTTGCCGGCAGCCAGGGCCACTTCGAGCTCAACGTCTACAACCCGATGATGGCATACAATTTCCTGCAGTCGGTGCGCCTTCTCGCCGATGCCGCCGTCAGCTTCACGGAGAACTGCGTGGTCGGCATCGAGCCTCGCCACGACAATATCCAGCGCGGCCTTGAAAACTCCCTGATGCTGGTGACGCCGCTGAAGGAAAAATATGGCTACGATCGGGCCGCCAAGATCGCCAAGACCGCCCACAAGAACGGCACCACCCTGCGCGAGGAAGCCATCAAAGACGGCATCCCCGCCGAAGACTTCGACGCGATCGTACGCCCGGAAAAAATGATCTCGCCGGGGTGATTGACACCGCTCCGCCATTCACGAATATTCGCTGAATGAATATTCGTGAATGGCGGACGTCCAGGGGACTGACTCAGCGGCTGTTTGCTGAGCAGTTGGGCATATCGCAGGCTACGCTTTCAAAAATTGAATGCGGCGCCTCACAGCCTACACGGCAAACCGCCAAACGCATCGAAGCCGCCACCGATGGCGAGGTCTCAGCCGCAGCGCTGCTCGGCCTCTCTGGCTCTGCCCCCAAACCGGGCGGCATGAGTGACAGCCCCCGCGCCTTCGAGGCCGATTCTATCAACGTCCCGGTCCCCAGTGATCTGGCGGATATGGCCCGAAAGTATGGGCTCGATGTAGAAGCTCTCATCGCCGAAGGCGGTGTCCCGCGCCTGCGCGCCGCCTTCAAAGCGGCGTATATCGAACGCCACAAGGAGGCGATCGACGAAATCAACGCATCGGTTCGCGAGCATGGCACCTTGTCCCAGCGTTTTGGGATGTTGTGAGGTGGCCAACTACCCGGTCCACCAGCTTATTGGCGACGTTGAGTTCGATCTCGTCGTTGTGATTCAGTCTGACTTCTACGACTTCATTGATACGCGCGTCGTTATCCCTATCCGCCCGCAGTCCAGCAGCCATTTGGATGAATTGATCAATCCCACATTGGAATTCGATGGCCGGGCGCATGTGCTGCTTGCCGAACGGACAGGAACCATCCCAACAACCGCCCTTGGCAGTCGTCGCGGCGACCTCAAGCGATATAGTGTCGAGATATCGCGTGCACTTGACCGACTCATGACAGGGTTCTGACCAGCCCAACGATTAGAAAGGCCCGCCCATGTCCGATTCCACTAAAGGCTCCAAGACCAATCCGTCCCAGTTCGATTGCTACCCTGACCTCGCCAAGGACGAACCCTATTTCGTCATCCGCGCCGATGACCCGCTCTCCAGCGCCATTCTGGAGCTTCACGCCTATATCGGTGCAGGCCAGCCAGGCGCGGCGCACAACAAGCTGGCGGAGATCATGAACATGACCGCCCCGCGCCCGCCGCGCCCGTCAGACAGCCCGAAATATCGCGAGACATTCGCCATATCCCTGGCCATGGAGCAGTGGCGCGACAAGAAGCATGGCTGAGACGCCCATCAACATGAACAAGGCGCGCAAGGCCAAGGCGCGGGCGGCATCCAAGCAAAGGGCGGAAGAAAACCGGATCAAGCATGGCCGGACCAAGGCCGCAAAGCGCGCCGCATCTGATGCCAAGACGCGCACAGCAAAGCGGCTGGACGATAAGCGCCTCGACAAAGACTGAGCCCTGCCCCAACGGACCCGGTTGCATCGCGCCCGCGCCTGCTTCAGCTTTGCGCCGAACGACACCATCACAGAGGCGCGCCATGTCGAGCACCGACCCCCTTTTCAAGCCCTTCACCTGCCGTGGCATGACCGTGCCCAATCGCGTCGCCATGGCGCCGATGACGCGCAGCTTCTCGCCAGGCGGTGTGCCGACAGACGAGGTCGCTGA
>JBCBGD010000157.1:5994-6394 GCA_038527085.1 Pseudomonadota bacterium
CATCACCGAGGGCACGACGGTCGACCGCGGCGGGGCCTCCAACGATCCCAAAGTGCCCAACATCCACCAGGACGCCGCGCTGAAGGGCTGGGGGCATGTGGTCGAGCGTGTCCACGAGGAGGGCGGCACAATCGCGCCGCAGCTCTGGCATGTAGGCATGATGCGCAAGCCTGTCACCGTCCCAGATCCCGACGCCGTCTCTGACGGGCCGTCAGGCAAGACCCACAAGGGCAAACAGGTCCAGCCCGAGCCGAGCGAGGAAGAAGTCGCCGACATGGTGGCGGCCTATGCCATGGGCGCCGTGGATCTCGATGCAGTCGAAGCCGAGCGCCTTGGCATCGGCCGCGACGGTGGGATAGGCCGCCACGGTGTCGGGGACTTCATCCACGCGCGGAGCGGG
>JBCBGD010000158.1:0-6351 GCA_038527085.1 Pseudomonadota bacterium
GTAGCTGGTATTGGTCTCCGGCGCGTCCATCAGGGAGAGAGCGGACGCCTTGATCAGCATGTCGTTGACAGAGACCTTCACGCCCTCGGGCGCGCCATCGTTCAGCTTCTTGCGGAAGGCGAGCAGGGCATCCAGGCGCAAATCCATGGTGAGCGGGAAGTGCGGCACCTGCATGAAGCTTTCGGTCAGGCGGCGCGCAACGGTCTTGCGCATGCCGTCCAGCGGGACGAGGTCATAGGTGCCGGGATCGTAGATGCGCTCGTCGAGCTCGGCAGGCTGGATCAGCGAGCCGGAACTGACCACGGCGACCTCGCGGCTGGCGCTCGGCTGGGGCGCGTCTGGGGCAGGGGCTGCGCCGGGCTGGGCGGCTTCAACATCCTTCTTCACGATGCGCCCGCGCGGGCCTGAGCCCTTTCCGGCGAGTGCGGTGAGGTCGATGCCCTTCATGGCGGCGATGCGGCGCGCGAGCGGGCTGGCCTTGATGCGGTCATCGCCCTGGCCCGCGCTCGGCAGCGGCGTGTCGGCACGGATTTCCGGAGCCGACTGGGCCGTGCCAGCCGTGCCCGTGGGGGCAGGGGAGGCCGCGCTCGGCGGATCGACCTTGTCTATGTCTTCGGTGCTGGTGGTCTTGGCCGCTGCGCCATTCGCGCCATTGGCGGCAGGCGCCTCGATGCTGGAAGCATCCTCGCCCTCTTCGGCCAGAACGGCGATGACGGCGTTCACCTTCACGCCTTCGCTGCCTTCCTCGACGAGGATCTTCGCGACCGTGCCTTCATCAACGGCCTCGACTTCCATCGTCGCCTTGTCGGTCTCGATCTCGGCGATGATGTCGCCGCTCTCAACCGTGTCGCCGGGCTTCACGAGCCACTTGGCCAGCGTGCCTTCCTCCATGGTCGGCGAGAGGGCGGGCATGGTGATGTTGATGGGCATATCAGGAAATCCGAGGCAGGTCGGCCATGCGCAGGGTCAGGCCGGGGATGTGTTGCGCTGTGATTGTGTCGGTGAAGGCGATCTCGGCTGGCGGACCATAGGTGCCATCCTCGCGCAGCTGATGGGCAAACAGGGTCTTCGAGTTCGGATCAATCACCCAATACTCGCGAATGCCATTCTCGGCATAGGCTATCGCTTTTTTTCCAAGGTCGGATTTCAGCGTCGTGTTCGAAACCTCGATGAGCAACAGGACGTCGGTTGGCCTCAGGTCTTCCTCGCGAACATTTGCTTGAAAGACAAAGTGGTCCGGATCGGGTGCCCAATCGCCGTCCATCCTGAGTGTCGCATCACTGGCGATCACGTAGCTTTCGTCCAAATTGGAAAAAAGCCAGCGATTGATCGTGCTCGTCCAACGAACTGTGAGAGGGCTGTCTGATGGCATCTCAATAATCACCCCGTCCCAAAGCTCAAATTTGCGATCGAGATGATTGAGTGAGTCCCGCGAAAGGGCGAAATACTCATCGACCGTGATCCGGTGCGGCGTAGGCTCTTGTGGAGACTGGATTGGGCGGTGGATGTTCATGGGCTTAGCCTATCACATCCCCTCACAAACAGCCCGCGCTGCCGCAACGATGTCTTCCGTGCCCGGCAGGCTGAGCGCTTCGAGATTGGCCGCATAGGGTAGGGGTACGTCTTTCTGGTGGACGCGGGCGGGCGGGGCGTCGAGGTAGTCGAAGGCTTCGCTCACCACGGTGGCGGCGATCTCCGCACCGACACCCATGAAGCGCCAGCCTTCCTCGCAACACACGATCCGGTTTGTCTTCTTCACGCTCTCGACCACGGTGGCGGTGTCGAGCGGGCGGATGGTGCGCAGGTCGATCACCTCCGCGTCGATGCCGTCGCCAGCGAGGATCTCCGCAGCTTTCAAGGCGAAGCCGACCATCCGGCTGTGCGCCACCAGCGTCACATCACTGCCGACCCGGCGCGCCAGCGCCTTTCCGATGGGCAGGACATAGTCATCGAGGTCGGGCACCGCGAAGCTCTCGCCATAGAGTAGCTCATGCTCCAGGAAGACCACCGGATTCGGATCGCGGATCGCGGCCTTCAGCAGGCCCTTGGCATCGGCCGCGTCATAGGGCGCGACAACCTTCAGGCCGGGCACATTGCCATACCAGGCGCTATAATCATGGCTGTGCTGGGCGCCAACGCGGCTGGCGGCGCCATTCGGCCCGCGGAACACGATGGGGCAGCCCATCTGCCCGCCGGACATGTAGAGCGTCTTGGCCGCCGAATTGATGATGTGGTCAATCGCCTGCATGGCGAAGTTAAAGGTCATGAACTCGACGATCGGCTTCAGCCCGCCGAACGCTGCGCCGACTCCGAGACCGGCAAAGCCATGCTCGGTAATCGGGGTATCGACCACGCGGCGCGCGCCGAATTCCTGCAGGAGTTCCCGCGTCACCTTGTAGGCGCCCTGGTATTCGGCGACCTCCTCGCCCATGACGAAGACGCTCTCGTCGCGGCGCATTTCCTCGGCCATGGCATCGCGCAGGGCATCGCGCACGGTCGTGTCGGTGAAGCTTGTGCCCTCCGGGACATCAGGCTCGATCAGGTGAGACACATCGGGTGGGGCCACTGCGCCCGATGGCTCGGATACAGTGCTTGGAGCGGGCTTGCTGTCGCCCTCACCGCTTTCGACGCGTTCAGTCGCGGCGCCGTTGCTTCCGGCTGTGACCGCGCTGGCGTCCTCTCCATCCTCCGCCAAGAGCGCGATGACGGCGTTCACCTTCACGCCTTCGGTGCCTTCGGGCACGAGGATCTTGGCCAGGGTACCCTCGTCGACCGCTTCGACTTCCATCGTCGCCTTGTCGGTCTCAATCTCTGCGATCACGTCGCCAGAGCTGATCTGGTCGCCTTCGCTTTTCAGCCACTTGGCCAGCGTGCCCTCTTCCATGGTCGGAGAGAGGGCGGGCATGAGAATATCGACGGACATAGCTATAGGTCATCCACAGACGGTTGCGGGGAGATCGGTTCATCAATTTCGAAGGGGCAACTTGGTATGGGTTTCGGCGTCTTGACGGGCGAGTATTCATCTGAACGCGACATTGGGATGATGCCCGTCTCGGGATCAGGCTCGCCTTCAATCCAGACATCATTCGCCCAGTAGTCATTGTAATAGGCGAGATAGGCGTTGACGTCGAACGCACAGCCACGTGCCTGCGCCCAGTAGGCCTCGACGATCGTGCCTGACATGTCATCGACATGTTGAAATCCCATCTCGGTCATATTCGCAGCCAGTTCGGTCCGGTCGCCGTAAAGCCAGCTGTTTCGAATCCACATGCCAAGCCCAAAATGGGTGAGCGGCAATTCCGCATAAGGCATTGTTGCCATTCGCTGCCTGTCATCCGGCGCCAGCCTCTCATCGAGACAGGCAATGGCGGCGTCAAATGTATCCGGCAAACACGGCGACTTATCAGCATGAGCGAAGCTCATGCAGGAGGCCATAAAGGCAAGCAAAATGCCGCGCATTTTACGTGCCTCCCGCAAATGGCAGGACTTGCAGGAACATCAGGACAATGGCGACAAGGCCCGCTGTCCAGACTAGGGTGCGAAGCCAGGGAATCCCCAGCCAATAGACCGGCGCGTAGAGCAAGCGCGCGCCGAGGAAGAGCCCGGCGGCGAATTCGGTCGTCTCATTGATACGCCCGCTTTCAACGGCCACGACCACCAGCGGCGCAAACATCACGAGGGCTTCGATCATGTTCTGGTTTGCGCGTTTGGCCCTGGCGCTGAAGTCATTGTCGATGTCGAGGTCGTCGCGTGGTCCCGCAAGGGGGACCAGACCATGGTGCAGGACGCCCGAGACCGCCTGCACAACGATCATCACGCCGAACAAAAGTACCGATGCAGTGAGATAAGAATATTCGATCGGCATCAGACCGCCTCCACTTCTTTCAAAACGTCTGTCCAGAGTTCCGCCGGATCAGGCTCGGGGCTTTCAAGTGAGAAGTCGGCCGCGTCCTTGACGATGGCCCTGATCTCCTTGTCGAGGTCTTTCAGCTCGTCTTCGGTGGCCACGCCCGCCTCGATCATCTGGCCCTTCAGGCCCTCGATCGGGTCGCGGTGGGAGCGGATGTCGTCCACCTCCTCGCGTTTGCGATACTTGGCGGGATCGGACATGGAGTGGCCGCGATAGCGGTAGGTCTTCATCTCAAGAATGTACGGCCCTTTGCCCGAGCGGGCGTACTTCACGGCCTTCTCGCCAGCCTTGCGGACGGCCATGACGTCCATGCCGTCGACCTCTTCGCCTTCGATCTCGAAGCTGATGCCGCGCTTGTACAGCTCGGTCTCGGCCGAGGCGCGCTCCACGCTCGTGCCCATGGCGTACATGTTGTTCTCGATGATGTAGACGACGGGCAAGTCCCAGAGGGACGCCATGTTGAAGCTTTCATACACCTGGCCCTGATTGGCCGCGCCATCGCCAAAATAGGCCAGGCAAACCCGGTCTGTGCCGTTGTATTTGTTGGAGAAGCCAAGCCCGGTGCCGATGGCGACCTGTGCGCCGACAATGCCATGGCCGCCATAGAAGTTCTTTTCGCGCGAGAACATGTGCATCGAGCCGCCCTTGCCGCGCGAGTAGCCGCCTTCGCGGCCCGTCAGCTCGGCCATGACGCCCTTGGGATCCATGCCGCAGGCCAGCATGTGGCCATGGTCGCGGTAGCCCGTGATGACCTGGTCGCCCTCGCCGATCGCGGCCTGCATGCCGGTGACGACCGCTTCCTGGCCGATGTAGAGGTGGCAAAAGCCAGCAATGTGGCCCATGCCGTAAAGCTGGCCTGCGCGCTCCTCAAAGCGCCGGATCAGCAGCATCATTCGGTAGTATTCGTGCAGCTCGTCGCGCGTTGCACCGCGCAGCGGACCCTTGGTCAGCTTCGTCGCCTTCGCCATGCCCTCAGTTTTCCATCCCGGTGTTGTATTTTCCACACTTTGGAGGAGGAATTGACCGGGGTCCAGTCAGTTCACCTATGCGTTATCGCATGGACCTTTGGTCATCGGGCAGCAAAATCAGCTCATCGGGATAGACATAGGCAAGTCGTTCGCGGGCAAGGGCTTCGATGAAATCAGGATCGACCGTGCCGGGCGTCAGGCGTTCGATGTCGCGCTCTTTCAGAGCGATCTCGGCTTCCAGTATGGCGAGCGTTTCGCGCTTTTCCTCAAGTTCTGCCTGCATATCGCTCCACGTGCCGAGCCCCGTCTCCCCCGCAAAGGCGTGGAACGCAAAATACAGCATCAGGGCAGACAGGCCGAAGCCAGCGATTTTCGAGCGCATTCAAAGTCTTTTGCGACGCCCGGGTTAAGCCATGGTTTACCTCAAGAAAACGCTGCCTTTACGTGGCGAGCATGTTCCTCATCCGGCAGGCCAGCAAGGTCGACCCATTGCCGGTCGATCATGAAATATTCAATGTCCTCAGGCATTTCGGCGGTATCGAGGCGCACGGGCATCAGCGCCTTCTTGTACTTGTCGGCGAGGTAGACCTCCCTGCGCACGTGGTCTGAGGAGAACGCCGCCGCTGAGCACATCAGGCAGACCATTTCACTGGCCTTGATGGCGCGCACGATCATGCCTGCCCAGCCCTGTCCCGCCTTCATCCCATCTCGGTCGATCCAGACCTTGCGGCCGGTGGCTTCGACGAGGTCGACGATGGGATACACCTCGTCGGCATCGGTATGGGCGTAAGAGATGAAGACGTCAGGATCGCCGGAAGCATCCGACGTGTCGGGGGCTGACTGCGAGGCTTTCGGCTGGGGAGTTTCATCGGGGGTCGGCGCGACGGCCTCACCGGGCGCATTAAGCCGCTGCATGTACGCGCTGTCGGCGGCGCGGATCGCCTTGTCGACCTCGAAATAGCGGCTTTCGCGCGCGGCCTCGAAGGTCAGGTCAATCATCTCCACGTCGCCGAGGCCGTGGGGGTGGAGGCCGTGGTCAAGCTGCACCATGACAAGGCGCTGGTCCTCCCAGGCATCGATCGCCCTGTTGGTCATCAGGAAGCGCCGCGCGCTCATCAGGGCCGCGCGTGACCAGAGCGCCAGCACGGTCTCGCCGCGGCGCGCAGGCGGATAGCCATACTGGCCGTATTCCGGGCGCACCACATGGCCGCGCTGTTTCAGCCAGGCGGCCAAGCTTTCCGCATGGGCCTCATCTTCAGGCGCTGCAATCAGGTAGATCCATGCCATGGCCGGTGTCTCCCTTTGAGCTCGGCAAAGAGGACCTCAAATCCGCGCTGCATTCAACCTTTACGCGTTGATGTGCGCGCGGCCGGCATAGTAGCCGCTGGCGCCGAGTTCTTCCTCGATGCGGATGAGCTGGTTGTATTTGGCAAGCCGATCAGAGCGCGCCAGCGAGCCGGTCTTGATCTGTCC
>JBCBGD010000159.1:0-6292 GCA_038527085.1 Pseudomonadota bacterium
CACGCGCCTCCAGCCGCTCGGCCAGCTTGCCGACCTCATCGCTCACGCGGTCAATCGCGCCGGTGTCGACGCCCATCTCGCGGGCCTCAACCTCGACGAGACGCTTGTGGAAGCTTTCGGAGATACGCGACACCTTGTCGCCGATCTCCTCGACCTGTGTGGACACGTCGGCCACACCGGCCTCGGCGATTTCCTGCGCCATCGCGGCGCGGCTCTGCTCGATCTCGGCCTTGAGTTCCTCGGCAAGCCCCTCGAAGCGGGCATCGAGCTCAACGCGCAGACGCGCAGCCGCCTCAGGGCCCGCAACCGCGGAAATCGACGCCACTTTGTCATCGAGTTCGGAGAAGGTCGCCTCAAGCCCCTTCAGCGCAGCATCGGTTGTCGTTTCGGCGCGGTTCAGGCGCTCCTGGATGCGCAGTAGCGTTTGCTCCATCGAGCCGATGGCGCCCTGAACATCATCTTCGACCCGCGACAGGCGCGTCTCAGTCTCCTGAGACTGGGCCTCGACCTGCTCTGCAAGCTTGCGCGTCTCCGCTTGCGCCTGGAGCTCGGCTTTCTCAACGGCCTCCTCGACGCGCTTGGCGGCTTCGGTCAGCGTGGTCTCGACACGGGTCTCCACGCGCTCGACCCGCTCGGTGACATCCATGAATCCGGACTCGACGCGGCCCTTGATGGCATCGGCCTCAAGCTGGGCCTGCTCACCTTCCTCATAAACATGGGTGGCGAGTTTGCCGAGCGCCTCTTCGAGCGACTTCAGCGCTTCGAGACTGCGCTCGTTGCCGTCATCTTCTTCCAGGCGGCGCACCTTGTCGCTGAGCGCAGCATGGGTTTCGCGCAGCTCTTCGATGAAGGTGTCCACATGTCCGGCGATGACGGTGTTGTTGTCCTCAGCCTTCTGCAGCCTGGCGACCAGCCCCATGACGGACTGGTCGATCCCGGTGATCGCGAGCGTGGAGCGCGCCTCAACGGCTTCAACCCGGCGCGCCAGCTGGTCCAGCGTCGAGGATGCCCCGCCCTCGCCAGGGCGCTTGATCTCGTTGTGCTGGATGTCGTCGTCAGTGTCGGCCAGAATCAGATTGTTAAGGTACTCGCCAAGAGTGATCCCCTCCAGCCGCGCCGCATCCCGCGCAACGGCCCGTGCTCGCTGGTCGATACCTTTGACACTCCAGGGTCCGCGTTCAATCATGCCGGTTACTCCGTCAGCCACCTTGCTCGCCCAGGCACACGGGCGCAGCGCACATTTCTGATTCGATGCATGGGGCGTTCGGTCTTAAAGCGGAGTTAAGCGGTTAAAATATCGCCAGCCCGTGATAACCTTTCAGCAGCAGTCGCGAGCGCCACTTGACGTTGACGTTCGCGTAAAGAAGCGGCATAGTCTCCCCATGCCCGATACGCTCACCACTCTGTCTGCTGCTGAATCCCGTACCTATACGATTTCAGAGCTCGCCCGTGAATTTGGGGTCACGCCTCGCGCCCTCAGGTTCTACGAAGACAAGGACATGCTGCATCCTGGCCGTGACGGGATGATGCGGGTCTACCGCAACAGGGACCGCGCCAGGCTGAAGATCATCCTCCAATGCAAGCGCGTCGGCCTGCCCCTCGCAGACATCCGCGAAATTCTCGATCTCTATGGCATGGGCGACAATGAGCGTGCCCAGAAGCGCGAGGCGCTGAACAAGTTTCATCAGCAGGTCGAGACGCTCAAGCAACAGCGCGATGACATCGACGCTGCCCTGATCGAGCTGCACAAGGGCATCAACTGGCTGGAAGACCAGCTGTCCAAGATTGGCCCCGGCGAGGATGAAGCCGAAAGCGTTGCAGCCTATGAAAAGGTTGCCCGCGCCCATATGGATCAGGACTGATCATTTCGCCGGGATTGCCCCGCGCACCCGGCGCACTTCCTCCCCTCCTCAACATCTATCTGAAGAGACACTCAAATGCCGCGTTATGATGCACCCGTCCGCGACATGCAGTTTGTATTGCACGACCTGCTCGCGATTGAAAAATACTCCAACCTGCCAGGCTTTGCCGATGCCCCACGCGATCTGGTCGACCAGATCCTGGAAGAAGGCGGCAAGTTCAGCTCAGAAGTCCTCGCGCCCCTGAACAAGGTGGGCGACGAACAGGGATGCGTGCGCAATGCTGACGCCAGCGTGAAGACGCCCGACGGCTTTCCCGAGGCCTACAAGCAGCTTGTGGAAAATGGCTGGCCGCTCCTGTCAAAGGATCCCGAAATGGGTGGCCAGGGCCTGCCTCACCTCTTGGGCATGGCATGGAGCGAGATGGTGTCGTCAGCCAACATGGCGTTCGGCATGTATCCCGGCCTCACCTCAGGCGCCTATGAAGCGCTGATGGAGGGCGGCTCGGACGAGCAGAAACAGAAATACGGGCCGAAAATGGCGTCCGGCGAGTGGGCCGGCACCATGAACCTGACAGAGCCCCAGTGCGGCACCGATCTTGGCCTGATCAAGACCAAGGCCGTGCCCCAGCCCGACGGCAGCTACAAGATCACAGGCCAGAAGATCTGGATCTCCGGCGGCGAGCAGGACCTGACCGAAAACATCATTCACCTCGTTCTGGCGCGCATCGAAGGCGCACCGGAAGGCATCAAGGGTATTTCCCTGTTTGTGGTGCCGAAATTCCTTGTGAACGAGGATGGCTCGCTGGGAGAGCGCAACGCAGCCTCCTGCGGCGGGCTCGAAGAAAAGATGGGCATCCACGGCAACGCCACCTGCGTGATGAACTATGATGGCGCGACCGGCTGGCTTGTGGGCGAAGAGCACAAGGGCATGCGCACCATGTTCGTCATGATGAACGAAGCGCGCCTTGGCGTCGGCCTGCAGGGGCTCGCCCAGGCCGAGGTCGCCTATCAGAACGCCGTCGACTTTGCGAAGGACCGTCGCCAGGGCCGTGCGCTCACCGGCCCGTCCGAGCCGGACGCGACTGCCGATCCCATCATCGTGCACCCAGACGTGCGCCGCATGCTGCTGGACCAGAAAGCCTTCATCGAAGGCGCGCGGGCCTTTGCCTACTGGACAGGCCTATACGGCGACCTCCTGCACAAGTCGCCCGATGAGAAAGTCCGCGAAAAGGCCGGCGATTACATGGCACTGATGACCCCCGTCATCAAAGCCTTCCTCACCGATCGCGGCTACAAGGCGTGCAATGACGGTCTGCAATTGCATGGCGGCTCGGGCTTCACGAAAGAATGGGGCATGGAGCAGTTCGTGCGCGACTGCCGCATCACGCTGATCTATGAGGGCACCAATGGCATCCAGGCGCTCGACCTGGTCGGCCGCAAGCTCGCCGCCGATGGCGGGCGCGCGATCTTCACCTTCTTCGCTGAGGTCGATGACTACATCTCAGAGCGCGAAGGAAACGACGCCCTTGCGCCGTTCATCGAAGGCCTGAAAGCGGCCAAGGCCCAGCTGCAGGAAGCCACCCAGTGGCTGATGCAGAACGGCATGACCAACTTCAACAATGCCGGCGCCTCCTCGAACGACTATCTCCACCTCTTCGGGCTTACTGCGCTCGCCTATATGTGGGCGCAGATGGCGGAAGTCGCGATGGACAAGGCGGGCAGCAACGATCCATTCTACGAAACCAAGGTGAAGACGGGCCGCTACTTCATGGACCGCATCCTGCCCGAAACCGCTGCACACCTCGCCAAGGTGAAGGCTGGCGCCGACACCATGATGGCGCTCGATGCCGAGGCGTTCTAGACCATGACCTATCGCGAAGCACCGGTCCTCGAAACAAAGCGGCTGGTGCTTCGCCCCTACAGGCTCGAGGACTTCGACCTCCTTGCGGCCTATTTCGCGTCTGAGCGTTCGCGCTTTACAGACGGCCCTGTCACCCGCGCCCAGGCCTGGGATCTCTTCACCGCAGGCGCAGGCCGTTGGGTCATCGCAGGCCATGGCGCCTGGACGATCACCCCTAAGGGCAGCGATACCAGCATGGGACTCGTTTCCCTGAACACGCCCATCGTCCTGCCCCATCCCGAACTCGGCTACATTCTTTGGGACGGCTTTGAGGGCCAGGGCTTCGCGCTTGAAGCGGCCTCTGCCGCCCGCGACTTTGCCTTCAGCCGCCTCGAATGGCCGGTCCTGATCAGCGGTATTCACAAGGACAATGACCGTTCGGTCCGCCTGGCCGAGCGCATGGGCGCAGCGCTCGATCCCTCGATTCACCTCGCTGAAGAGCCCGACACGCTGTTCTACCGCCACCCCCGGCCCCCGGCTGACGCGTGACCCCGAACCGGGACAAACTTCCGCAACGGAACGAGTGGAGTTTTGCAGCGCAGCAGGCTATGTTGACGTGAACGTAAACGAAAAGGCGCCGCCAAGAGCGCTCCACGCTTTCCGGGAGACAAAACCATGCAGGCCAGCCCCCTCGATGTGAAACAGCCAGATTGGCGCCGCGATGAAGAGATCGCGATCTTCTCAGACGCCGTCGGCCAATTCTTCGAGCGCGAGTGCAAGCCCCATGTGGAAGACTGGCGCAAGCAGGGCTACGTGCCCCGCGAGATGTGGAAAACCGCTGGCGAGGCGGGCCTCCTGCTGGCGTCCGCGCCTGAGGAATATGGCGGCGCCGGCGGAGATTTCCGCCACGAAGCGGTGATCATCGAACAGCAGCAGTGGAAGGGCATCGACGGCTTCGGCATCACGCTGCACAACGCCATCGTCGCGCCCTACATCACACACTATGGAACAGAGGAGCAGAAGCGCCGCTGGCTGCCCAAACTTGCCTCAGGCGACATGGTCTGCGCCATCGCCATGACCGAGCCCGGCACCGGATCAGACCTCCAGAACATCAAGACGACGGCCAAGAAGGACGGAAATGGCTACGTCATCAACGGCTCGAAGACCTTCATCTCCAATGGCCAGACGGCAAACCTCATCCTGGTCTGCGCCAAGACCAATCCGGATGAGGGCGCGAAGGGCGTCTCCATCATGGTGGTCGAGACCGACGAGGTGGAAGGCGAAGGCGGGTTCGAGCGCGGCCGGAACCTCGAAAAGGTCGGCCAGAAAGCCGCCGATACCTCAGAGCTTTTCTTCAACGATGTGAAAGTGCCCGCCACCGCCCTGCTCGGCGAGGCCGAGGGCCAGGGCTTCATCCAGCTGATGCAACAGCTGCCCCAGGAGCGCCACATCATCGGCCTGCAAGGCATCGGCATGATCGAGCGCGCCATCACCGAGACTGTAGCCTATGTGAAACAGCGCAAGGCCTTCGGTAAAAGCCTGATGGACTTCCAGAACACCCAGTTCAAGCTCGCCGAGGCCAAGACCGAAGCCACCGTGGCGCGCACCTTCATGGACTATTGCACCGAGCGCCTTTTGGCGGGCGAACTCGACCCGGCCACCGCGTCCATGTCGAAATACTGGGTCAGCGACCTGCAGTGCAAGATCATCGACGAGTGCGTCCAGCTCCATGGCGGCTATGGCTATATGGATGAATACCCGATTGCGCAGATGTGGGCCGACGCCCGCGTCCAGCGCATCTATGGCGGTGCCAATGAGATCATGAAAGTGCTGATCGCGAGGACGCTTTAGACTTGCTCAACGCTGCTCCCCTTTCCGGCCTCATCCTGAGCGAAGACGAAGGATGGCGTTCATCCGGCTCGCTCCGTCGAGAGACACCCTTCGTCTCCGCTCAGGGTGAGTGCCTTACTGGGGACCGCCTAAATGCCTGACGACCGCGCCCGCATCCATGAGACCTTCCCGACACCGGCCAACAGCTCGGTGTCGCTGGGCTTTGAGCTCCTCGCGCTAGAATTGAGCGCGCTCACCTCCCGCGTGCGCTTTGACGGCAAGGCCGCCTTCACCAATCCGGCAGGCTACATCCAGGGCGGTTACCTCTCAGCCATGCTGGACGACACGATCGGCATGCTCGCCACCATGAAGACCGGGAACGAGAAGTTCCCCTCGACCATCGACCTTCACACCACCTTCCTGCGGCCCGTGAAAGTCGGCGCCATCGAGGTCGCCGCGCGCCTGCGCAACATCGGGCGCGCGGTCATCTTCGCCGATGCAGAGCTCTATGATACACGAGGGAAAGAAGCGGCACGCGCGGTCGCCACCCTCGCCATCAACCCCCGGAAGGCCCCGGCGACATGATATTCAGAGCCATGCTCTTTTGCTCTTTAGCCTTCGGCTTGAGCCTCTCGGTGGCCGATGCTGTGGAATCCCAAAATAACCTTGGTTCCTACTATGCCTGCTTCGTCTATGATGGAGCGGAAGATGGGGTTCTGCTCGCGGGACCGTTGGACACACAGATCGGCGCGACGAGCGGC
>JBCBGD010000160.1:0-6282 GCA_038527085.1 Pseudomonadota bacterium
ACTTTGCCCAGTCGGACGTGTTGGGCGAGCAGATCAGCCGTGCGTACGCGGCAGGCGCGGTGGTCGGCGGAGTTTGCCACGGCCCCCTCGGATTGATCCCTGCACAGGCCCTTGACGGATCAGCCTTGGTGGAAGGGCGGCGCATTTCGGCGGTGACAGACAAGCAGATCGAAGAGCTAGGCATCAACTTCACGCCCAAGCATCCTGAGCGGGACCTGCGCGCGGCAGGCGCCGATTTCGAAGCCCAGAGCGGTTTCCGGGACTTTTTCGCCAATCATGTGGTGGTCGATGGCCGCCTCGTGACCGGGCAAAACCAGAACAGCGGCGCGGAAACAGCCCATCGCATGATGGAAGTCGTGCTCGCTGGCACTTCATCGGCCGCCCGATGAAAAACTTGTTGTTTACGCTCACCGTCGCGCTGATCGCAGGTATTTTCGGCAGTCCTGCCGCCGGACAAGAGGCGCGCCCGAACATTGTTCTCGTCCTGGTCGACGATGCCGCGCTGATGGATTTCGGCGTCTATGGCGGGGAAGCGCGCACGCCAAACATTGATGCCCTGGCCGCACGCGGCGCACTGTTTACCCAGCACAGGGCAACGCCGTTCTGTGCGCCCTCGCGCGCCATGTTGTTGACTGGGATGGATCATCACACGGCAGGGCTCGCGACGATCCGCGAGGTGTTGCCCGCAGAGCATCGCGGCCAGCCAGGCTACACTATGGCGCTTGAGCCTGGCGTGATCACCCTCGCCGAGCGGCTCAAGGCGGGCGGCTACCGCACTTACATGACGGGCAAGTGGCATCTGGGCAATGGGGACGGCCAATTGCCGATCGATCATGGCTTTGACCGCTCGTTCCTCATTGACGCCTCTGGTGCCGACAATTGGGATGACCAGTCTTATATTCCATACTATCGCGAGGCGCCCTGGTTTGAGGACCGTGATCCGGCAGACCTGCCCGAGGATTTCTACTCCTCCACATTCTTTGTCGACAAGATGATTGACTATCTTGAGGCCGATGCGGGCAGCGATGATCCATTCCTCGCCTATGTGGCCTTCCTCGCCATTCACATCCCGGTCCAGGCCCCGCGCGAATATACAGAGCGCTACATCGACACGTATTCGGTGGGCTGGGAGGCGGTGCGGGAAGCGCGCTGGCGGAGAGCTCAGGACCTTGGACTGGTGACCGAGGGCGCCGCGCTGGCGCCGCCGCCTGCCACCTTTGAGGGCTGGGACTGGGAGAGCCTCAGCGAAGACGAAAAGGCGTTCGCCGCGAAAAGCATGGCGGTCAATGCTGGCATGTTGGAAGCGATGGACGCCGAATTCGGCCGCCTGATCGAGTATCTGCGTGGGACCGGCGAATTCGAGAACACCGTTTTCGTGGTCACGTCAGACAATGGTCCTGAAGCGGGCGATCCTGTTGCGCCGCCGCTGGAACGATGGCTGCGTTGGCAAGGGTACACCTGGGATCTGGAGACCCTGGGCGAGCGCGGCAGCTATGTCGCCATCGGGCCGGAATGGGCGCAGGCCGCGGCAGGCCCATCGAACCTCTTCAAGTTCCACGCCGGTGATGGTGGCTTGCGTGTTCCGCTGATCTTTTCCGGTCCTGGCGTGCCCGAAGCCACGCGGGTCGATGCCTTCACCGTCATGACCGATGTGACGCCGACCTTGCTGGATATGGCGGGGGTCGAACCGGATGTGCCGGGCAAAGTGCCCATGTCCGGGCGAAGCCTCGAGCCACTGCTTACGGGGGAGGCGGAGCGTGTATATGCGCCAGACGATGCGATCGGGTTCGAAACGTCGGGCCAGGCCGCACTCTATCGCGGCGATTTCAAGCTGGTGCGTAACATGCCGCCCCATGGTGATGGCCAATGGCGACTGTTCGATCTTTCATCTGATCCGGGCGAGACGCGCGATCTCTCGGAGACCCGACCGCAGCTCTTCGGCGAAATGCTGCATGAATACCGCCTCTACGCCAATCGAGTCGGCGTCCTGGAACTGCCTGATGGCTATCAGGTTGAGCAACAGATCGTTCGCAATATCACACGCAAACTGATTGGTTTTTATTGGGGCTGGATTCTCGCCGGCCTGGTGGTTCTTTTGCTTGGGGTTTGGGGCGCATGGCGCGGCACGCGCTGGGCCTACCGGCGCATCACCGCCTGACAGGTCACTCGGAAGGCAAATCGCGAACGATGCGAAACCCGATATGGCTTGATGAGAAGTCGCTGTCTTGGGGTTGCCGCGCTGCGGGCCGGTATCGCCTGCAGAAATTGTCTGCGCAGAGGTAAGAGCCCCCTTTGATCGTGTGCTGGCCTGGCGCGTAGGGCGTGTCCGTCCACTCCCAGGCATTTCCGATCATGTCGTAGAGCCCCAGTTTCGAAGGCGCGAAACAGCCAGCCGGCGCCAGGCCGCCATGGCCGTCCTCCTGAGTGTCCGCCACAGGAAAGACGCCTTGCCATGTGTTGGCGACGGCCTGGCCGTCTCCGTTAAAAGCACCGGACATTGGATCGGATGGATCGGCAAGGCCGAGGCTGGCGGCATATTCCCACTCGACCTCCGATGGCAGGCGACCGCCCGCCCATTCGGCATAGGCGCGCGCATCTGCGTGTGAAACATGCACCACCGGGAAGTGCTCCAATCCTTTGATAGTGCTCCCCGGCCCCGTTGGCGTTCGCCAGGTCGCGCCAGCCACCAAAGACCAGGGATTTCCTACATTGGCGCCTGAGCCGGGATGTTTGAACACGGCAGACCCCGCGCCAGGGCCGCCTGCCGCGGCGCTGCGCTCAGCGTCCGTCACATACCCGGTAGCGTCGACGAAGGCGGCGAACTGGCGATTTGTGACCTCGTGTGTCTGAATTTCGAATGCGCTAACATGCACGGCCAGTGTCGGTTGCTCTTCGGGATAAACTGGGGCGTCGCCTTTGCGGAATTGCCCGGAGGGGATGGCCTGAAACGCGCCGTAGGCATGAGCGCTCAGATCGCAGCCATTGCGTTCGGGGTCTGACCCTATTGGATCTCCTCCGCAGGCCGCCAAGACCAAGACGGCGAAAACTATCGTGCAGCGCCTCACGCATCGACCTGTGCAAGGATCATGTCGAGCAGGCTCGCAACCGCTGCCCGCGTTTCCTCCGGCGTCATGCCGGACTCCTGGCGCAGTCTTCGATAAGTGTCGAAGCACAAGGCGACATCCAAAGCGGACATGAGATTGATGTCTTGCCGAATGTCATCTGGAAGCAAGGATTCCAGCCTGGCGCGCTCGATCTTAAAGAAGCGCTTGTAGTCTGCCATCAGCACGTCGGACTGGTAGCGGCGCGCTTCGGTACAAATCCGCAAGTACAGGACATCCTCGAAGAATTTCATGCGGCGGTCGCGCAACTCCATCAGCCGCTCCTGCCAGTCAGTCGACGCGAAGGGGGCCATGAACGTGGGCAGGAAATGCGCTTCGCACTGGTTCACCATTTCGCGGTAGAGACTGTCGATTTCCTCAAAGTGGCGAAAGACCGTCCTCAGGCTGACATTGGCTTGTTCCGCGACGCGCGCTGCGCTTGGATTGACCTCTCCCGAACGCACGAGCCTGAAAAGCGCATCGATAATCTGTTGCCGGCTGCGTTCTGAGCGGGCCTTTCGTCCGTCAACCTCGTTGGCTTGTGGGTCTGACACGTCACGATCTCCGATGTGAGGCTATTGGTTCCTATTCCCTGCCTCTTGTATCCATGGCCCAGAATCTGGGAAAGCTCAGCACTGCAAACGCTGGAGCACCTGTCCAGTGTGTTCAGGACGTCACGTGCCGGGTTGATATTGTCACGAGTATTGTCAAAAGAATAGAGTCTCGTTTCCGCTGCTCAACCGGGCAATCACAACCCTTCACGTGCGCCATTCTAAGTGTTTCGGCCACCGACCAAATTTGCCCCACGCGACCGAAGGACCTGTTTTGACGGACGTACTTGAACACCCGGTCAAGCCGATCCCATCGCGCGGTGTTTCGCTACGTGTCGCCGTGTTGTCCTATCGCTCGGACCCGAATGTGGGCGGGCAGGGCGTCTATGTCGACTACCTGACCCGCGCGCTGGTTCAGATTGGGGCACAGGTCGATGTGATCTCCGGGCCGCCTTATCCGAGCCTTGATCGACGTGTGAAGCTCATAAAGCTGCCGTCCCTTGATCTCTATGCGCAGCCAAACAACGGACACTACGCTTTGCGTCCGAGGCACCTGCTCAGCCCCACCGACACCTATGAGTATTTCGGCCATCTGTCAGGCAAGTTCGTCGAGCCTTACACCTTCGGCCAGCGCGCCTACGCTTATCTGAAACGGCGGCGCGGGGACTATGACGTTATCCTGGACAACCAGACGCTGGCGAGCGGCATTCTGAAGGTGCAGGATGTCTTGCGGATCCCCGTCGTGGGGATGGTGCATCATCCGATCACGCGGGACCGGCAACTGGCGCTGGAGGCCGCGCCGGACTGGCAGCATCGCTGGCTCGTGCGGCGCTGGTATGCGTTTCACCGCATGCAGGTGCGTGTTGCGCGGGGGCTGCACATGATGACGTGCCCGTCTCTCAGCGCCAAAGATGATATCGTTGACGCTTTCGATGTCGACGCGAATAGGCTTCATTCGATCCCGCTTGGCGTCGATCAGACTGCCTTCAGGCCAATGCCGGACGTGGACCGCGCGCCGCGTAGATTGATCTCCACCGCCAGTGCGGACACGCCGCTCAAAGGTTTGCCGGTTCTGCTGCGTGCCTATCATAGCCTCATCCAGACTGACTCTGCTCTTGAGCTCATCGTAATCGGCAAGTTGCGCGAGGGTGCCGCCAGCCGCCTCATGGACGAGTTGGGCCTGCGTGGCAGGGTCGTCTTCAAGAGCGGGCTAAGCCGAGAAGACCTCGCCAGGGAGTTCAACCGCGCAACGATCGCGATTACGCCGTCGCTTTATGAAGGCTTCGGCCTGCCCGCGGCGGAAGCCATGAGCTGTGGCACCCCGATCATCGTGACCGATGGGGGCGCGTTGCCGGAGGTCGCGGGTGGCGCCGGCGTGATAGTTCCCAAGGGAGATGCCGACGCGCTTGCTGGCGCGATTTCAGCGCTGCTCGACGATCCCTCCCGGCGCGAAGCGGTCGCGCAGGCCTGCCTGGAGCGCGCACGGGAGACCTTCGACTGGGCCGCCATAGCGCCGAAGTACATTGAATTGTTTGAGCAGGCGATCGCAGAGCAATGCTGACGGCGCGGTTCAAGCACCTTGCGCTGAAGCCCGGTAGCCGGGTGCTTGATCTTGGCTGCGGAGAAGGGCGACACGTCCACGGGCTACACATGCTGGGCGGCATGGATGTGATTGGCGTCGATCTCGACGAAGCATCGCTCGAAAAAGCGCGCGAAGGCCTCGCGACACTGCCCCCGCGCGGTGAAGACGACCCCTACACCACGCAGGTCCAGAGCGGCGATGCCACACGGCTGGAGTTTGCAGATGACGCATTCGACGCGGTGATCTGTTCTGAGGTGCTGGAACACTTGCCTGACTATGATGCGGCACTGGCGGAAATCCGCAGGGTGCTGAAGCCCGATGGACGGCTTTGCGTCACGGTCCCGCATGCCTGGCCAGAGCGACTGTGCTGGCGCCTGGCCCCGCCGCCGGATGGATATCCTTTCCAGCCTGGCGGCCACATCCGGATCTTCGATGAGGTGGACCTTCGCTATTCGATCGAGCAGCACGGCTTCAACCTGATCCGGCGCCACCATGCCCATGCGCTTCACTCGCCTTACTGGTGGTTGAAGTGCGCCTTTTGGGAGCGGCGAGAGGACCATCCTCTGATCAAGGCCTATCACAACTTCCTGGTCTGGGACCTGATGAAAAAGCCCTGGCTGACGCGCGGCCTGGAAGCCGTCCTCTCGCCCCTGATGGGCAAGAGCCTTGCGCTTTACTTTGACGGCGGGCCCGGGCGCTGATGGACGATCTTTTCTTCCACCGTTCAGGGCATCTCACCGACCTCATTGCGCCGGCGATGCGCATTCTGGATATTCAGGAAGAGAGCGGGCGGATTGCCTGGTTCGAGGACGGGCCCTGGGACCCTTGGAATCACACTGAATGCGTGATGGCCCTCACCGCCATGGGCGCGCTGGACGCCTCGCGCCTGGCTCTTGAACACCTCGCAGGTACTCAACGCGCAGATGGGGCCTGGCTTGGTGAGTATGGCAATGCGCTGCCCATGGTTGAGCGAGACTATATCAGCCGCGAGCCCGCGCCTGCCTTTCTCGACACCAATTTCTGCGCCTATCCTGCTGTCGGTGTACTG
>JBCBGD010000161.1:0-6281 GCA_038527085.1 Pseudomonadota bacterium
TACTACGTGGTCGCACACTTTCACTATGTGCTAGCGGTTGGGCTATGGTTTGTGTTGCTCGCATCGGTCTATGCGGGCCTTGCGTTTGCTTTCCGTCTACGCTTTCGGATGTGGCTGTCGTTGCTTCAGGTAGCCTTGTTCATCGCGGGATTGTGGATGGTTATGCTTCCACAATGGTTCGTTTCTTACGAGGCTATGCCGCGCAGATATGCTGGGCCGGCAGACTTTCAGCCTCTCGCGTTCATCACTGAGATTGGCTACTTTGCCACGCTGACATCGCTGATCATCTTTGCCATCTCCCTTGCAGACGTGGCGGTGCGCCGCCTGAAAACCAATACAGAGAGCCGGCCAGACACATGACCGACCAGACAGCGGGCGCCGTCCCCGAGACGATCGCCACGGCCAAAGACTATATCAACCTATTGAAACCACGCATCATGATGCTTGTGGTGTTCACCGGGTTTGTCGGCCTTGTGGCGGCGTCGAGCCTTACCGGACAGACCGTACATCCCGTGATGGCTGTGATTGCGACACTGGCCCTGGCGATGGGCTCTGGCGCGGCTGGCGCGATCAATATGTGGTACGACGCTGACATTGATGCGGTGATGAAGCGGACCTCGACGCGGCCCATTCCTTCCGGCGCCGTTCCCGCTAATGAGGCCTTGACACTTGGGCTTATTCTCTCCGGCGTTTCGGTGCTTTTGATGTGGCTCGCAAGCAATTGGCTGGCAGCAGCCCTCTTGGCCTTTTCGATCCTGTATTATGGCGGCATTTACACGATGTGGCTGAAGCGGGCGACGCCGCAGAACATCGTGATCGGGGGTGGAGCAGGGGCTTTCCCGCCTGTCATCGGCTGGGCCGTGGTGACGGGCTCCGCGCCGCTTGATGCATGGCTCTTGTTCGCCATCATTTTTTTCTGGACGCCGCCGCACTTCTGGGCGCTCTCCCTGCTGGCGCACAAGGAATATGCGCGTGCAGGCGTGCCGATGCTGCCTGTGACCCATGGCGCCCGTTCCACCCGTCGCCAAATCGTCTTTTACACCGCAGTGCTTTGGGCTGTGTCGCTGGTACCCGCTGTGACGGGGCTGGGTGGTATGGCTTATACGGTTGCTGCGGCAGCGCTAGGCGGTGTGTTCATGCTATTCTCGCTGAAGGTGGCGCGCACGCAGGCAGGCGACGAAGGTTCAGCTCCAGCCGACCATAAGGCGGCGGCGGGTCTCTTTGCGTATTCCATCCTCTACCTGTTTGCCCTCTTTGCCGTGCTGATGATTGAACATCTTTCAGGTTTGCACGTTCCTGTTCTGGAGGTTTTCTGATGGCTGAAGACAATGAATTTGAAGTGCGCCCTCTGACCGAGGAAGAGGCCAAGGCGCGCGGTCGGCGGAACATCTGGCTTGCTCTTGCCCTGGTCGCCTTTGTGGCAATGGTGCTGGCCATTACGGTCATTCGCCTGAGCCAGAATACCGGCATGGCCGACGGAGGCTTCTGAGGCGATGAACGCCAATCTTCGCACCGCGCTCCTCTTCGTCGGGCTGCCCCTTGTCATGCTGGGGCTCTCTTTTGCGTCAAAGCCAATTTACGACACGTTTTGCCGTGTGACGGGATTTGGCGGCACGACGCGCGTGGCGACCGAGGCGCCAGAGGCAGTGCTCTCGCGCACCGTTGACGTGCGTTTCGACGCGAATGTAAACGGCGCGCCGCTGAAGTTTCGCCCGCTTGAGGCGAGCCATTCCATCCACCTCGGCGAGCATGGTCTCGCGTTCTACGAAGTCACCAATACGTCGACTGAGCCGGTGTCCGTTATCGCGAGTTATAATGTGACCCCGCACAAGGCCGGGCCGTATTTTTCCAAGCTCGAATGCTTCTGTTTCGAGGAGCGCATCATTCAGGCAGGTGAAACAAAGTCTCTTCCCGTTGTGTTCTTCATCGATCCGGCCATGGACGATAAGCGGCTGATGGAGGATGTGAGGACGATCACACTGTCCTATACCTTCTTCCCGTCCAGCGAATGGGCGGGTGCGTCCAATGATACCAACCTCGATTAGGCGGTTGGCAAGCTTGGCCAGCGCAGTTTAGACAAGCGCGGATATGAACAATTCCAGCGGCGGAGCGTCTCCCCATGGCCCATGGCGAAGTCCAGCACGACTACCACCTCGTAAATCCATCCCCCTGGCCGCTGGTCGGCTCTGTCGGCGTGCTGACGCTCGCGATTGGCGCCGTGGTCTTCATGAAGGGGTTGTTCGGACTGGAAGAGGGAACGCTCTGGCCGATGCTCGTCGGCTTCGCGATTATTCTTTACACCATGGTTGGCTGGTGGATGGACGTGGTGAAGGAAAGCCGCGGCGGTGATCACACGCCTGTGGTCCAGATTGGCCTGCGCTATGGCATGATCTTGTTCATTGCGTCGGAGGTCATGTTCTTTGTGGCCTGGTTCTGGGGCTTCTTTGAGTTTGCAATCTTTTTCGATGCCCGCGTTGGCGACACTTGGGATGTGGCCAATCCGATTTATGCGGAGGGCCTGACGCGCTTTTCTGACTGGCCGCCTGCAGGCGTCGAAACGTTTGACCCCTTCCACCTGCCCCTGATCAACACTCTGGTCCTGCTGCTTTCGGGCACGACCGTGACGTGGGCCCACCACGCCCTCCAGCATGGTGACCGTGCAAGCGCTCGCACAGGGCTTATCCTGACCATCGTGCTTGGCGCCTTCTTCACCTACCTACAGGTGGTCGAGTACAGCCATGCCGAGTTCACCTATGACGGCACATTGTATGGCTCTGCCTTCTTCATGGCGACAGGCTTCCATGGCGCCCACGTGGTGATCGGGACGATTTTCCTCGCCGTTTGCCTCCTGCGCTTGTTGATGGGCGGGTTCACACCTGAGAAGCATTTCGGCTTCGAGGCGGCGGCTTGGTATTGGCACTTTGTCGACGTGGTGTGGCTGTTCCTTTTCGCATTCGTCTACGTGGCGCCTTACCTTATCCTCGGTGGGTAGTTCGCGCCGGACAGGCGTTCTGCCATGAGTTTTCGCCCACTCCCAGTGATGACGGCGCTTGCCGTAGCGAGCCTTGTGATCCTCGTGCTGCTTGGGAACTGGCAATACGAGCGGTATTCTGAGAAGCGAAGCGCGGCACCTGAAGACCTCCCAGAACTCGTCGAAATATCGGGCACGGTTCCCAACCTGCCGGACCGCTCTGTTCAACATGTCTACGGCATTGCCGATGCCGAGCCGATCTGGCGCCGCTATGTGCCCCTCAGATTGAGCGGTAGTGGAGAAACCGTTCTGCTCGCCCTTGATGCGACGGGCGGGCCACGACCAGTTCAGTCTAGCGTTCCTGATGGTTTGGACTACTCAGGCGCGGTGCGGCTGTTCGAGAGAGACAGTCGATCCTCGCAGCGCAACCGGCCAGAAGACAACAGTTGGTACGTCTTCGACCTGGAGGGCATCCTTGATGTATATGGGCTCGGGCCTGAGGTTGAGCGGGTTGCCGAGCCTGTAGACCTGGTGATCCGAAATGCCGACGACCTCACCCGCACACGCATGACAGCCAATCCCTATGGTGCGCCTCAACCCATAGACGACCTTCCGCCGGAGCGCCATTTTGGGTATGCGCTCACCTGGTGGGGGCTCGCAGTGGCGCTGTTTGTGATGTACTTCGTGTTCCACGCCTCACAGGGGCGGTTCAGCCTAAAAGGCAGGTAGATGAAGTATATCTCGACGCGTGGTGATGCAGCCCCTGTGGATTTTCTGACAGCATGCCTTGCGGGCCTGTCGCCGGACGGCGGTCTGTATGTGCCGGAAAGCTATCCTCACATCGCGCGTCCAGAGGCTAGCGAGCCATATGAAGCTGTGGCCGCAAGGATCTTGGGAGCCTTTGCGGGAGATTCTGTAGAGCCCGGCGAAATGGCAACCCTTTGCAAGGCGGCTTATGGCGCGTTCTCCCATGAAAGTGTCGCTCCGCTCTGTCAGATCGGCCCGCAGCGATTCGTCATGGAACTGCACCACGGGCCGACCCTGGCGTTCAAGGATGTCGCGATGCAGTTCATCGCAAAACTGTTCGATTGGGCCCTCGCGCGATCTGGCAAGCGAATGACCATTGTCTGCGCCACGAGCGGGGACACAGGCGGTGCAGCGGCATCTGCTTTTGCGGGCGCAGAATGCGTCGACCTCGTGATCCTACATCCTCACGAGCGCATCTCGCCCGTCCAGCGCCTTTTCATGACAACCACGGGCGCCAGCAACGTCCACAATCTCGCGGTCGACGGCGATTTCGATGACTGTCAGTCGATCGTGAAACAGCTCTTCGGTGATAAGGGCTTTGTTGAAGAAGTCAGCCTATCTGGCGTGAATTCCATCAATTGGGCCCGAATTGCCGCCCAGTCGGTCTACTATGCTGCAGCCCAAGCCAGTCTCGGCCCGAAGACGCCGATCCGTTTTATCGTCCCCAGCGGAAATATGGGTGATGCCCTGGCCGGTTATGTCGCCGCCCGCTGCGGATTGCTCAGCGGATTGGAGCTCGTCTGTGCGGTGAATGAGAATGACGCGCTGCTTCAGGTGATGCAATCTGGACACATGGCGAGGAGCGAAACCAAGGCAACGCCAAGTCCGGCGATGGACATAACCGTGCCCAGCAATCTCGAGCGCATTCTGTTCGAGGCGAGCGGGAGGGATGCCGCTGCGATTTCTCAGCTCTATGCCAGTTTTGCCCAGAGCGGGGACGCCATAATTCCCCGGACTATCCATGGTCCGCTCGGCTGTATGGGGCTGTCCGCTGAGCGCGTGAGTAGCGAGGAGACATGTGCGGAGATCGCCCGCGTTCGTGGGGAAACAGGATGGCTGATCTGCCCCCACACCGCGGTCGGGACGGCCGCTGCCAGACGTATGGGCTTGAAAACGGGCACCATCGACGTGGTGCTCGCGACCGCCCATCCAGCAAAGTTTCCTGAAACGGTCGAAAAGGCCGCTGGCGAGCGGCCGGATTTGCCACCTCGATGCACCGGAGCGCTCAGCGGCGAAGAGCGATTTGAGAAGATCGATGCGGATATCGGCGCTGTGCGCGACAGAATCCGAGATGTGGCGCGCGTTGAATGACACCTTTGCCGGCCCGCGAAATCGAATTGACAAGCGAGCGCCTGAAAATCCGTGCGCCAGAAAGAACAGATTACACAGATTGGGCGATGGGCAGACGCATCAGCCGTCGACACCTGGAACCATGGGAACCACGCTGGCCCGCCGATGCGCTTTCCCGCGATGATTGGAATCGGAGACTGAAGGCCTGGCGCACGGGCTGGCGCAACGATCGCGCTTACGTCTTCCTCATATTCGATCGATCTGATGGTGTTCTTCTGGGTGGAATCTCCGTCACCAATGTAAGGCGTGGTCCTGCGCAGTCGGCCTCCCTCGGCTACTGGCTCCTGGAGGAAGCAACCGGCGAGGGCCTGATGATCGAGGCTGTAGACCGGATTTGCCGTTGGGGATTCCAGACACTTGGCCTTGCGCGCCTGGAAGCGGGCACACTGCCGGAGAACGTGAAGTCTCGGAATGTTCTGGTGCGCTGCGGGTTTGCAGAAGAGGGCTTGGCGCGCAAATATCTTGAGATCAACGGCGAGCGTCGAGACCATGTGCTCTACGCCCGATTGAAGGATGATCCGGAAGCTTGACGATGTCAGAGACGCGGCAGGGATATGAGGGCACCTGGCACTGGGACGCCCGAGCCCGGCGGCTTGCGGTGGATCCTGCGCCAGGCGGCAGTCTTGGGGAGTTGCGCGGGGTCTGGTCGACGGAAGGCCTCGGTCCTTTGCTCGATGGCTTCAGCCGGAAGCGGCTTCTGCTTGGCTTGGATGGATCATCAGTCAGCGTCAACTGCGCGCTGAACCTGGCTGATGGTCGAGCTGTGCAGCTTGTCGGGGCCTTTCTCGGGGAAAGTGAAGCGAAGGGCATGCTGCTTTCCGGTGGGCTTGCTTTGGCCAGTGCAGCGGCCTCTGATCAGCCCGGACCTTCCCTGGAGCCCGTCTATCAACCAATTCTGTCTGTTGCGTCCGGAAAGGTTGTGGGATTCGAGGCCTTAGCCCGCTGGGATGCCCAGCTTGATGACGTGACCGCTGCGCAGCGTTTCGACGATGATGGTCTGGCGTCGAACATGCTCATCCGTGCGGCTGAATCCCTGGCGCACTGGCGATCGCAGAGTAGACGGGGCGATCTCTTCGTCCACGTCAATCTCAACGGACGAGATCTCGAACACGCGGGTCTTGTCGGGCTCGTTGAAGCGCTTGTTGAGGGTTTT